>CAIUHY010000082.1 GCA_903899145.1 uncultured Actinomycetes bacterium | reverse complement strand
GCAACCCACACATTGACATTGAAACGTATACATGGGATGTTCTGCCAGAGCATTTAAAGACTGGCGACATAACTGAATACGTTGTGCGCGAACTTGAATATGTTCGCGATCAACTATTTCGTGAAATAAAAGCTATTTCTTAAGGTTTTCGAAGCCTCACAATAAAGTTGCTTAATTTGAACTTCAATTAAACCGGGATGTGGCCTTCACCTTCTTTTTGAAAACTAGCAGCAAATGCTAAAAATTTAACTCCTGCGGGTCCACCTTTAATTGAATGTGGTTCATTTGCAGGAACATGGACTAAGTCAGCCGGACCGACCTCTTTGCTGTCTTCGCCCACCCTCATAATTCCAATTCCCTCAAGAATGTAGTAGAACTCATGAGAATTATGTTTGTGTGGTTCAATTTCAACTCCTGCTTCCACGAAGCACTCATCAAAAAATTGAAAATAGGAACCTTCGGTAGCCTCACGCAGTTCGCTAAATTGAAAATAGAACTTTGAGGTGACCGTATTCTTATGTTCTTTAATCGCTTCAATATTTTTAGCATTTCTAACATCTACTGCCACGATTTGCTCCTTATAAGTCAGGGGATGTGTTTGTACACGAATGCTTATCCCTTTAAGTAGTAGTGTCAACCCTCAGTGAACATTTTTCTTAGAGGGTGCTCTCTGTAAAAGTCTGTCCTCGCTATGAGTGAGCCTTCTGAACTTGGGGTTTAACGTAAGATTTCTAGTACTCTCCACTACAAAATAGCTCATGAGAACCCTAGTATTGCGTTTAGTCCTACTATACACTCTCATATTGCGTTTAGTCCTACTATACGTTTTTTACCTGATCAGAAAGGCTTTAAATGCCAAAGTTGAAATTTGTTATCACAAATCTACTAGTTATTGCTCTACCCGCTCTAACAATTACTGCAATCTCTGGCTTCTCAACTGCCAGCAATGCGGCTGATTGTACTTTCAAGCCTAAGTCACCAATAACGGTTGGGTATTCGGTTTTCGACATGAAACAACCTTATTTCCAAATCTATGCTGCTGGAATAAAATCTGAGGCTAAAAAGCTTGGTTGGGGATACGTAGAATCAGATCAAAAAAGTTCTGAACAATTACAGGTTTCTGGAAGTTCAGACTTAATCAATCAGGGAATTAGCGCCCTAATAGTTTCTCCAATTCAACCAAGCGCACTACCTGCAACTATTACTCAGGCGCATGCATCTAACATCCCAGTAATTATTGGTGATGTTGGCGCTGTCGGTGCTTATGACGCTTATGTCGTTTCAAATAACTACAATGGTGGAGTGCTTGCGGGCGAATACATGGTTAAAGCACTAGCAAAAGTAACGGGAACCAAAGAGATTGCGGTTTCAGCTCTTGACCCAAGTATTTCTGTTGGTGTAGACCGTGTAAACGGTTTCCTAAGTGTTATTAAAAAACATAAGGATTTCAAAGTGGTTACAAACCTTAATGGAAATAATACAACTCCTGGCGGGCTTGCCGTTGTTAAGGGTGCTCTAACCGCTCACCCAAACATTGCCGGCGTCTTCACAGCTAATGACCCAATGGGTGCTGGTGCAGCGCAAGCAATCGCTCAAGCTAAAAAGACAGGAAAAATCGTCCTGGTCTCCTTTAATGGTGATCCATTTGCCCTGGATATGGTCAATGCTGGCACAATCAATGCAACTATCGCCCAAGATCCGTATGGGCAGGGTGTTAGTGCGGTAGATGCAGCAGCAGCGCTTCTCAAGTGTAATGTTCCTGCTTTCACCAAGCCAGCCACCAAGACAATTGAAGCAAAGGTGGATGTGATTACAAAAGCCAATGCATCGGCTCTTAAAGCGAAGAATGCGGCAATCACTGGTTGATTAATTTTCATATCGGTGGATGAACTGTAATCATTAAGAATACAAAGCGGTGGCTAAAAATAACCACCGCTTTGTATTTCGATAATTAAGTCAGGGGAGAAAGTGAAAACTGGTAGGGCTTTATTGTCTGTTAACGCAATAGTAAAAAGTTTTCCGGGCACAATAGCGCTTAATGGTGTTTCCTTAGAACTGTATGCCGGTGAAGTCCATGCTCTTGTGGGTGAAAACGGGGCTGGGAAAAGCACGTTAATTAAGATCATGGCAGGGCTCTACCAACCAGATTCTGGTGAAATAAAAATGGGAACCAGAGTAGTTCAATTTCCAAATCCTGCTGCTAGTTTAGGAAGCGGCATTAGGATTATTTCGCAAGAATTTGATCTTGTTCCAACTTTAAGTGTTGTTGAAAATATATATCTTGGGCATGAGCTAATTAATAAATTTGGAAGCCTTTCCCGTCGTAAAATGTTGAGAAATGCCTCAGATTTACTCACTCGTCTTGGAGTTAATATCTCTCCATTGGTACCCGTGAGCGAACTTTCTATTGCAGACCAACAGTTAGTTGAGATTGCTAAGGCGCTTTCTTCAAATTTTCAGGTGCTTATTTTAGATGAGCCGACTGCTGCATTAAACGTGAATGAAGTACAGCGATTATTTCAAGTTATACGTAATTTGAAGGAACGCGGTGTGGCACTTCTATATGTTTCCCACAGACTTCCAGAAATAGTCGAGGTTGCCCAATACGTTACAGTTTTTCGTGATGGTGAAAAAGTGGGGCAGGGAAAAATAGATACTTTCACCGAACACTCAATCTCTACGCTTATTGCAGGAGAGGAATTGAGCCCGATTTCCAACTCAAAAGTTAAAATTGTCAAAAATAATAAATCAGCAATCACTTTGAAGAATATTTCGATTTCTCAACAGTTAATAAATGTGAGTTTAGAAATGAGATTTGGCGAGATTATGGGGCTAACTGGACTCTCTGGTTCTGGCAGATCGGAGCTATGTCAGATTTTTGTTGGTGAATTGCAGCCACAATCTGGTCATATTGAGGTGGATGGATCAGTCCAAGTAATTCGTTCTGTTTCCCATGCCATCGAACTCGGTATTGCCGCTCTGACAGAAGACCGCAGCTCAGTAGGAATTTTCCCTGATTTGAACGTAAGAGAAAACCTATTCGTTGCCGAAAGTAGACGTTTCATTCACCTCTTAGACTTCAAAAAAGAAAGATTAATTTTTTTGAAGTTGAAATCGCAAATTTCAATAAAGGCAGCATCTTCGGAATCATCTATAACCTCCTTGAGCGGGGGCAATCAACAAAAAGTTCTGATTGGGCGCGCATTACTTATGAAAGGCAAAATCTTTGTCTTCCGTGAACCAACTCGGGGGGTTGATATAAAAGCTAAAACTGAGATCCATGAGCTGATCCGATCTCTTGCAAAGCAAGGAAATGCTGTACTTATTAGTTCAGCAGATTTGCCGGAGTTAGTAGCTCTTTCTGATTGCTGTGCAGTGATGAAGGACGGTGTGATCCGAGCAAAACTTACAGGTAAGGAGATTAATGAAAATTTGATGGTGCGTTGGTCTCTAGGAGTTGAGTAGCCAATGGGATATTTATTGATGAAATTTAAATCTATGAGTGACGCAACTGCGCGGCAAGAGTTTTTGCGCAACCCCACTACGGGAATTTCGCTATTTCTAATTCTTGTAATTTTTGGCTCAATTACTGCCAACTCAACATTTTTGAATATTGAGAATTTGAGGAACATAGCAGTTCAAGCATCGCTATTGGCGGTGATGGCTTTTGGAATGACTTTTGTGATTGCTATTGCCGGTTTAGATCTTTCTGTGGGATCAACAGTTGCATTGTCAGCATTGATTTCTGCACAAGTATCCAACCACCTAGGATTACTGGCAGGATTGACTGCAGGAGTTTTTGTTGGGGGTATTGTCGGCGTGATAAATGGTCTTATCACATCCAAATGGTCGGTTCCGAGCTTTATTACAACCCTTGGAATTTCGCAAATTGTTCGGGGTGGATCGCTTCTTGAAGTACATGGCGGAAGCGTTTCGGTGGGCGATAAAGGGTTTATGGCCTACGGCGGAAGTATGTTTTTAGGAGTTCCATATTTGGTTTGGACAATGATTGCTGCATTTTCTGTGTTGTATTACTTGCTGCATTTTACTGCTTTTGGCCGTCACGTTATTGGCGTAGGTGGAAATGAGCATGCCTCACGATCGGCTGGAATTGCAACAAGCCGCTTGGTAATACTTGTGTATGTACTTTCCGGTGCGATGGCTGGCTTGTCTGGGTCAATGCTTTCAGCTCAAATTGGAACTGTAGACGGTTCACTTGGAATTGGTCTTGAGTTAAATGTCATTGCCGTTGTAGTTCTAGGCGGTGCGAGCCTATCAGGCGGGTTTGCCTATTTAGGAAACACTCTAATTTCAGCAATTTTGATAGCTTCGATTGACGCCTCTTTGAATGTATTGAATGTCTCATCATATTATCAGTATTTGACCACAGGAGTTCTATTGATTATTGCGCTGTCACTTAATTCTCTTCCTAAAACGCGGAAAATTAAAAAAATGGCGGTGGAATCCGATGGATAAAATAATTATATTTATCAAAGCTTCTTTTTCAAAATTCACAATATTTTGGCTGTTGATGATTGCTGTAACGATTATCTCCTTTACGAATCAACATTTTGCGAAATTGGCAAATATCCAAAGTGTGTTGCTGCAAGCCTCATATGTAGGAATAAGCGCAATTGGTATGACCTTATTGATTATAATAGGAGATTTTGATCTATCTATTGGCTCAATGCTTGCACTATGTTCGATCGCAACCGCATCTTCTGTAAGTGCTTTTGGTCCAATTTCTGGAGTGTTTGCAGCCACGGCGGCTGGAATGTGCCTAGGGTTATTTAATGGCTTAATCGTGACTAAGTTCAAAATACCAACTTTGGTGGCGACGCTTGGAACGATGTATGTATTTATTGCATTTGCTTACATCATAATTGGTGACTCTTTCAAATCCGTTTCAGATCCGCGTTTTCTAAAAATAGCGTTTGCTAAATTCTTATTTCTTCCTATTTCGTTTTGGATTATGGTTGTAGTTATGGTTCTAGGAGCATTTCTCCTTAATCGCACAAATTACGGTCGAATGGTAAGAGCATCTGGAACTAATCGAAAGGCGGCCTTTGCCGCTGGCTTATCCGTTGATCGCCTCAGAATTGCCACCTTCGTAGTTCTGGGTTTCACAGTTGGGGTTACATCGTTTCTACAGACCGCACAACTTTCCTCCGCCTCGCCCACAATGGGAACCGGATTTGAGCTAAATGTGATCGCAACTGTAATTCTAGGTGGTGCATCGCTAAAAGGTGGTAGAGGTAGCATTTTTGGAACTTTTTGCTCTGCAATATTTTTTGCGGTCATGAGTAATGCCCTCAACTTATATGGTGTTGACTCATACTGGCAGTATGTGGTTGTTGGAACAATAATTGTTCTTGCACTCGCATTTGATTCTGCACGACAAAGATACTTTCACCAATCTCGTTAGCGACTATAAGAAGAACTAAGGACTAAATGGATACAGAACTAAAAGGTGAAGTAGGTAAAATTACAGGGGCAGTAACATCTAATTTTCAGTCCGGTCTAAAAATCTAATCCTGAAAGGGAATATCCCATGGCAAACTCAAGCACTTCAAATATCGCACTGATTGTCGGAGTTACCGGTATTGCCGGTACTGCCTTGGCAGAGACGCTCATAAGTGAAAATTGGACAGTTTATGGAATTTCAAGAAACTTGCCTAGGAATCCTAAAGTAATACATTTAAAAATTGACTTAAATAATAGTTTAGCAATTCATGCGGCGCTAACTGGCCTTAAACCAACGCACGTGTATTTCACAACATGGATTCCTAAAGGAAATGAAGCTGACAATATCGTTGCGAATCGCAAATTAGTTAAGGATATATTTAGCGGCCTTGAGAAGGCGAATACTTTGCAGCATTCGGCGTTAGTCACGGGTTTAAAACACTATATGGGTCCCTTTGAATCTTACGGAACAAAAGAAATCCGCGATACCCCATTTCATGAGGATGAAGAGAGGGTCTCTTCTCCAAATTTTTATTATGCTCAAGAAGATGAACTTTGGTTAGCCGCTGACAGATTGAATTTTACTTGGAGTGTGCATCGCTCTCATACGATTATTGGGCATACCACTGGGAACGCGATGAATATGGCTCTCACAATTGCTGTTGCAGCTTCACTAGCTAAGAAATCTGGAAGTGCGCTGAGTTTCCCGGGAAATGAAGTTCAATGGAATGGCATTACCGATATGACGGATTCTGATCTACTTGCTAACCACATGTTTTGGGCGTCTGTAACTGATTCTGCTAAAAATACACCGTTCAACGTTTCGAATGGGGATGTTTTCCGCTGGCGTTGGATGTGGCCTCGGTTGGGAGAGGCATTAAAAGTAGATTTTGTTGGGCCTTCCGATGAATTAGCTTTGTTTGAAAGACAAATGTCGCCACTCGAAAGTCTATGGGTGGATATAAGTAAGGAATATGGTTTGCAAAACTCGGAAATATCAAATTTGGCTTCCTGGTGGCATACAGATGGAGACCTTAACCGACCAATTGAATGCTTTTCGGATATGAATAACAGCCGGATTCGAGGATTCCTTGAATGCAGAAATACCTTAGATTCTTTTCTAAAGGTATTCCGTGGCTATCAATTAGATAAAATTATCCCTAAGTATTAGCGGCGGTCTTCAATTACTTAGCACAATTCTAAATCTTTGAACGGCTATTTCTTAAGGTTTTCGCTCAAGATAGCCAACTGCTCGTGCATGACTGCCGGCAGCTTTGTTCCTATCTTGGCGAACCACTCATTTATTAGTGGTAATTCTGCGCGCCACTCATCATGATTTATCGCCAAGGCTTCCTGTAAATCTTGATCAGATACACCTAAGCCAACGATATCAATGACACCTGGAGATGGAACATTTCCGATCGCAGTTGGAACTGATTTCTGTGCGCCATCAACCTGCTCAATTACCCATTTAATGACACGTGAGTTTTCGCCATATCCAGGCCAGAGAAATCCACCATCTTTGTTTCGACGAAACCAGTTGACGTAAAAAATCTTTGGAAGATTCTTTGCATCTGTTGCAGCGCCAATCTTAAGCCAGTGATTTATATAGTCACCAACGTGGTAACCAATAAATGGCAACATCGCGAATGGATCTCGGCGAACTACTCCAACTTCACCTGTTGCAGCAGCCGTTGTCTCAGATGACAAGGTTGCACCCATGAAAACTCCATGTGCCCAGTCTCGAGCTTGCACAACTAATGGGATTGTGGTCTTTCGACGACCGCCGAAAATAATTGCAGAAATTGGTACACCCTCTGCGCTCTGCCACTCTGGAGCGATAATCGGGCATTGATTTGCAGGTGTGCAGAATCGTGAGTTTGGATGAGAGGAAAGTTCACCATTTCCTGGCGTCCAGTCGCGCTTCTTCCAATCAATTAAATGCGCAGGTGGTTTATCTGTCATGCCTTCCCACCAAACATCTCCATCATCGGTTAATGCAACATTTGTGAAAATCGAATTTCCTTTATCAATCGTGCGCATCGCATTTGCATTTGTATCCCAGCCTGTACCTGGTGCCACACCAAAGAAGCCAAACTCTGGATTGGTTGCGTAGAGTCGGCCGTCTGCGCCAAAGCGCATCCAAGCTATATCGTCGCCCAAAGTCTCGACTTTCCAACCCGGAATTGTTGGCTCTAACATTGCAAGATTGGTTTTTCCGCAGGCAGAAGGAAAAGCTGCGGCGATGAAGTGAGGTTTACTTTGTGGAGGTGTGACTTTCAAAATAAGCATGTGCTCTGCTAACCAGCCCTCGTCGCGGCCAATTACTGATGCAATACGCAGTGAATAGCACTTCTTTCCAAGGAGCGCATTTCCGCCATAACCAGAACCGAAAGACCAAATGGTGTGATCTTCGGGAAACTGAACAATATATTTTGTGTCATTGCACGGCCAAGACACATCACTGGCACCATCGATAAGCGGCGCACCAACTGAGTGCAACGCCTTTACAAATTGTTTATCGCTTCCCATGGCATCTAGTGCGCCTGTACCCATGCGAGTCATAATTCGCATTGAGGCAACAACGTAGGCACTATCGATAATCTGCACACCAAACATTGGATTCTTTGAGTCTATTGGTCCCATACAAAAAGGAATAACATACATAGTGCGCCCGCGCATCGAACCTCGATAGAGGTCGGTCATGATCTCCTTCATCTGGGTTGGCGCCATCCAGTTATTTGTCGGCCCTGCATCACTTTCTTCCCGTGAGCAAATGAAGGTTCGATCCTCTACTCGGGCAACATCCGATGGATTTGATGCACACCAAAAAGAATTAGGTTTCTTAGCCAGGCGAACAAAAGTTCCAGCATCAACTAATTTGTTAGTGACGTTTTCCCACTCTGAATCCGAGCCATCACACCAGTCAATATCTGTTGGTTGGGTTAGCTCTGCAATCTCATCGACCCATTTGCGCAATAGCGTGTGCCTACTCAAAACCGCTGTAGTCATCGCAACTCTCCTTATTGGTTGATGCCTTCTAAAGGATTATGCCTGTAGTGTTCACTATTAGCAAACACATTGCATGTGTCATTGGTACCATCGGAGGGTGGAATCACCCCTCGAGCAAGGTACGACACACCTATCTCTAGTGCGCGCAGTTAAAGCCAACATCGCTGGTCTACCGAGGGCAGCTACTTGGAGTGGTTTTATGGCCGGCTTTCTCTGTGTCCTGATTTCAGTCACGGGCCCAGTGGCTCTCTTATTTCAAGCCGCACAGACGGGGCACTTAACCACCCTGCAAATTGATTCGTGGTTGTTTACTATCTTTTTTGGTTCAGGACTATTTGGTTTTCTTCTAACGCTTCGTTATGGGATCCCTGTAATAGGTGCTTGGGGCGGCGCGACTACTGCATTGTTAGTTACAAGCCTTCCTACACATCCATTTCCCGAAGTAATCGGGGCTTTTTTCATAGCATCGGTGGCTTTAATTATTGTTGGTGCAAGTGGATTATTTGGGAAGTTTATTCATTTAGTTCCGCGCCCAGTTGTGATGGCGATGTTAGCCGGTGTTTTATTTAACTTCGGTGTTCAAGTTTTTTCATCAATGAAATCTGGATTGCTCCTCGCCCTTGCCATGGTTATTGTCTTCTTTATCGGCCGCAGTATTAAAATGCGAGCGCCCATCCTTTTATCCCTTGCCGTAGGTCTTATTATTGCGGGTTTTGAAAGTAAACTCTTGAATCCTCACTTGGCTGGATCTATCGTGCACCCGCAGTGGGTCACACCAACATTTTCAATTGCATCGACTCTCAATTTGGCTCTTCCGATTTTTCTCCTAGTTATGACAACACAAAACGCAACTGGCACTGCCGTTCTCTTTAATATGAACTACGAAGCACCCGTAAATGCCATTGTCACAATGGGTGGAGTTCTATCATTCCTAAGCGCGGGTTTCGGTGGAAGTGGAGTAAATGTTGCCGCAATGACCGCGGCGATTGGTTCTGGTCCTGAAGCTGACCCAAATCCAAAAACGCGCTATTTCGCCGGTTTTGTTTCTGGCATTATCTACATGCTGCTTGGGTTATTTGCATCTGTTGAAACCGGTCTCTTAGGTGCACTCCCTGTTGTTCTGGTCTCAGCACTAGCTGGCTTGGCGCTAATACCTACGATTGGCTCTTCACTTCACGAGGCGCTCATAGATCCCGAATACCGCGATGCGGGGTTGGCCGCACTTTTAATTTCGGTCTCTGGAATTACTTTTTTAAATGTTGGAGCACCGTTTTGGGGACTCGTTGGCGGAATAGTTATTCATCAGTTCACACTATGGGCTAAGGCGTTTTCAAAAAACACATAGGTAGGAAAAGTATCAGAGCGGAGACGAGGAGATTTGAACTCCTGAAGGGTTTAACCCCTTACCTCGTTAGCAGTGAGGACTGCAGGGTTGTCTTATCTCTCATCTACGCTTATTTAACCAGTTTACAGTGCATTTATATCGTTCAAATACCTGCAACTAAAGCTAATTGCTGGGCAAAACATGGGCAAAAGAAGAGTCGCCCTATAAGCCAGAGCGGGAATACAATTTACATATGGGGAAAACCGGACTTGGTATCATCTTTTCCGTAGCCGTAATTACAACTGTTGTGACTGTG
>CAIUHY010000081.1 GCA_903899145.1 uncultured Actinomycetes bacterium | reverse complement strand
CTTTAAAGGGAGTAGAGTCAAACTCCCCGTAGTCAGTGGGATGTTCTACAAAAGGACCCAAGATTTATTTCTTGGGTCCTTTTGCTTTATCTCTCTGACGGCAATACTTAAGCCATGAGCGCCTCATATGACGTCGTAATTATTGGTGGTGGGCATAATGGCCTCGTCGCTGCTTGTTATTTAGCTAAGGCAGGTAAGAGCGTTGTCATACTTGAGAAAGAAGAATCTCTGGGCGGGGCAACGGTCTCCCAACAAGTATTTCCTGAGTTCCAGGCAAGACTTTCGCGTTACTCATATCTAGTATCGCTACTGCCTCAAAAGATCATTGATGATCTAGGGCTTTCCTTTGAAACTCTTGGGCGAGATGTTGCTTCCTATACACCTGAAGTTGATGGTGGGCTATTTGTTTCAAGTGATTGGAATACACAGACCCAGGAAAGCTTTGCTGCTCTCACAGGCTCAGATTCCGAATTCTCCTCATGGAAATCTTTCTATAACGAAGTTCTGCACTTCGCCCAAGTAGTTGCGCCAACAATGCTGGGGCCTCTGCCAACGCGAAGCGAGCTGCGCACGGCGGTGAGCCATCCGATTTGGGATGCACTTATTGAAAAACCAATAGGTGAAGTAATTGAAGAGCGGTTTAAGAATGATCTTGTGCGCGGTGTTGTGCTCACCGATGGCCTTATTGGGACATTTGCTAACGCGCATGACTTTGCTGCTAATCGCTGCTTCTTGTATCACTTGGTAGGAAATAGCACTGGTGAGTGGCGGGTTCCCAAAGGCGGCATGGGTCATTTAGTAAAAGAGCTCACCAATAAGGCAACATCACTTGGTGTCACCTTTAAAACCTCTGCCGAGGTCACAGGGATCTCACCTGAGCGGGTTGTGACATGTTCTGATAGGCGCAGTTACACAGGTCAATACATCCTTGCTAACTGCGCGCCGCAAGTTCTAGCAAAGTTGATGGGAACACCTGTTCCTGAGTCTTTAGAAGGAAGCCAAGTAAAGATCAATATGCTCCTTCACAAACTTCCTAGACTTAAAAGCGGAGTAGATCCACGGCAAGGGTTTGCAGGAACATTCCACTTTGATGAACGCTATAGCGATCTGCAGAAGGCATACGCACAAAGCGCAGCAGGCATAGTGCCTGATGTTGTTCCTGCTGAGATGTATTGCCATACGCTCACCGACAGATCAATACTCTCCCCTGAACTTGTTGATGCTGGCTATCACACTCTGACTCTCTTTGGTATTCATACTCCTGCAGCGCTCTTTGATAAGGATAACGAAGGAACAAAGAAAGAAATTACTGCAAGGCTTCTTCGCCAGCTCAACACATATCTTTTAGATCCCATTGAAGAATGCTTAGCAAAGAACTCTGATGGCACTTTATGTATTGAAGTGAAGTCCCCTCTTGATCTAGAAGAGTCAATCTCATTGCCAAGGGGCAATATCTTCCATAAAGATTTGTCGTTTCCCTTTAGAGAAGATGGAACTCCCCCCTCTTGGGGCGTTGAGACAACTCATCCCAATATCTTTATATGTGGCGCAGGTGCTGTGCGAGGAGGCGGTGTGAGTGGAATACCGGGTCATAACGCTGCTATGGCCGTGCTTGAAGGATAGTTTGAGCAATCTTAAGGTCTTTACTAAAGACCATCAGCTCTGGTCCAGTCATTGTTTGCGTGAGAGTTGCTTTCACCCCTGCTGCTTGTAGCTTCTGTCGCAGCATCTCTCCTTCTATATGATTTTTGGGTGAGTGCACAGAACGTAATAGTCCATATTCATCTTTGTTACCGACTCTCTTTGGCTTTTCAATGATGGAATGTCCGTGAGAGAAAGCCCAGCGAAGAAAGAGCGCTAATAGGGCAACAATAACAAAGCCAGCAAAGCTCACTGCAAATAAGCCGTTATTTATTCCACCTAGCATCAAATTACCTCTTTGCTGCAAGTACTAGCCGATCAACGCCTTGCGAAATGATCTCAGCACTTGTGCCAAAGTTTAGGCGTACGTAACTCTGTGATTGAGGACCAAATAAAATTCCATTGCTGACAAGCAATTTGCCGCGCTCAAGGATGGTCTTGGAAGGATCCTCTCCTAAATCAAGAGCGGTGACATCAAGCCAAGATAAATAGGAGCAATCAGGGACTCGGTAGTTCACCTGCGGAAGCTTCTCTGCAAGTTCTTTTGCTAAGAACTTACGATTACGATCAAGGGTTACCATCGCTGCATCTAGCCAATCGGTACAGGTGAAAGCAACTGCCCCGGCATGAACACCAAAGTGTGATGCGCTAAAGCGCACACCCATCGGCATAGATTCGATGACTGCATGCATTTTTGGGTGTTGAGTAATGATCTGAGCGCATTTAAGACCAGCAAGGTTCCATGCCTTACTTGCTGAGGTGACACAGATTCCTACCTCACGTGCGTTCTCGCTCACGTTTAAGAATGGAACAAAAGCGCCCTTCTCATAGGTAATAGGGGCGTGAATCTCATCACTGAGAACAATCACACCGTATTGTTTTGCAAGATCAGCAAGGCGGCTCAATTCTTCCTTAGTAAAGACAGTTCCTGTTGGGTTGTGAGGATTACAGAAGAAATGTGCTTTTACTCCTAATTTATATCCTGCTTCAATTGCATCAAAATCAAGGGTGTAGTGCATGCCGTTTTTGATCATCTGTGCATCTACTACTTCAAGATTTAAACGACTGGCCCAGTTGCGCATATTCATATAGACAGGTGTATTAATCATTACCTTCTCACCTGGCTTTGTTACCGCTCTACCCGTTTCAATCATTCCAACGCCCACATCACCGCACGCATAGACCTGCTCGGGATCTAGCTCCCAATTCCATGCAAGCTTGGCATAGCTAGCTAAGTTGGTCCTTAATTCAACAAGGTTTCCTGCATATCCTGTGTCTGAGGCTTCTACGAGAGCGTGCAGACGTGCTTTAATCGCAGGATCAATCTCAAAATCCATCTCGGCAACCGGCATCGGCAGCACATCGTGTGAGGCAGTGTTCCACTTGGCGCTGGTGCGCTTTCGCAAGATTTCTAGGGATTGCCCGTCAACATTGACCATAAGTGAAGAGTAATTGAATTATCTCCTTGTGGCTTCATTTCATTCATGAGAAAATTGGCAGATGTCCAGTCAATCAGTAGCAATGAACCTGCTTGCCCAAGCAGGTATTACCGTGAATGGCCCAGAGGCTTACTCCATACATGTGCATAACCCTAAGCTCTGGGACAGAGTGCTAGCCCAGAAACAACTTGGTCTTGCTGAAAGTTACATGGATGGTTGGTGGGATTGCCAGGCAATAGATCAGATGCTCACCAAATTTCTTGCCATAGACATTCTTACTCTTCTTCGCCCATCTCCCTCTCTTGCTGCCCACACTATTCGCAGTAACATGCTCAATAACCAGACAAAGAAAAAAGCAGCAAGCAACGCAAAGCATCACTACAACATTGGTAACGATCTCTATACGCGCATGCTCGATCCTGAGATGGCATACTCCTGTGGTTACTGGGCAAAGGCAAAGACTTTGCCTGCAGCCCAGATTGCAAAGTTTGATCTGATTGCTAGAAAGCTTGCACTTAAGCCAGGAATGAGAGTTTTAGATATCGGAAGTGGTTGGGGCGGTTTCTTGCGCTATGCGACAAAGAAATACCATGTAGAAGCAGTTGGTATTTCACCTGCAGATAACCAGATAAAACTTGCTAAGCAAAAATCAAAAGGCCTTGGAATTACTTTTATCCAACAAGACTACCGGGATCTCACCGGGCAATTTGATCGCATTGTCTCTGTGGGAATGATGGAGCATGTGGGACCAAAAAACTACAAGACCTTCTTTGCTAAGTGCGATGAGCTCTTAGCCCCGGGTGGGATGATGCTTCATCACACGATTTCCTCTAATGAAACAAAGCAGGTAACTGATCCTTTCTTTGATCGCTATATCTTCCCGGGGGGAGTGCTTCCCTCTCTTGCTCAGATCGCTTTAGCAACTGAGAAGAAGTGGCTAATTGAAGATGTCCATAACTTTGGTCCTGATTACGATAAAACGCTCATGGCATGGCATAAGAACATTAATGCCAAATGGAAAGAGATTCCTGCTTATGATGAAAGATTTAGGCGGATGTGGAATTACTACTTACTCTCATCTGCTGCTGGTTTTAGAGCTGGGCACCTGAACTTGCTGCAAAATGTTATGCGTCGCCGAAGTGAGCGTGAAACCTACGTCACCGCTCGCTAAATAGCGCTTTAACGCAGTTGAATTCCGCGAACCACAAGAAATACATAGCCGACTATATTTACAAGAATTGAAACCTTAAGAGCGCTCATCCATGGTTTGTGAGCAGCAAAGACTAAAAAGAGAAGTATGAGCGTTGCAGCTGATGTGGCAAAGGTGCAATAGCGAAAAGTAAGCCACCATGGGTCTGACCAG
>CAIUHY010000080.1 GCA_903899145.1 uncultured Actinomycetes bacterium | reverse complement strand
GCCAGTTGCTGAAGGAATTGCGCAACTACCTAGATCAACGTCTTCAGCGAAGTAGTAATTTCTTATGGCAGAACCACTTCTTCACCCTCGTGCTGGGCTTCCAGAATTAATCATTGACCGCGAAGGCTTT
Organism: uncultured Actinomycetes bacterium; assembly: GCA_903899145.1. Taxonomy (GTDB): domain Bacteria; phylum Actinomycetota; class Actinomycetes; order Nanopelagicales; family Nanopelagicaceae; genus PALSA-747. Next base: position 6,781 of record CAIUHY010000080.1, on the reverse strand, counting down.
CTTTCCTGTTTGAAAGAACTTGCGGCAGGCAACGGGCCCATTGCTATTGATGCTGAGCGTGCATCTGGTTACCGCTATAGCCAAAGAGCCTATTTAATTCAGATTTTCCGCAGAAATGGCGGCCTGCATCTGATCGATCCCATCGCCGTGAACGATGAGAGCCTATGGAAGCAGATGAATGAAACATTCATCAATTGCGAGTGGATCATTCATGCAAGTACTCAAGACCTGCCGTGCATGCGAGAGCTTGGCCTTGCCCCACAATATCTTTTTGATACTGAACTCGGCGGACGTATCGCGGGATGCGAACGAGTAGGACTTGGACCTCTCTGTGAAAGTCTTCTAGGTCTTGCACTTGCAAAAGAACATAGCGCTGTTGATTGGTCTATCCGTCCACTGCGACAAGAGTGGCTGAACTATGCAGCACTTGATGTTGATGTCCTTGTTGATCTTCGTGATGAAGTAGAGAAATTGCTTATTGAAAAAGGAAAGCTTGCATGGGCCCAAGAAGACTTCGCTCAGATCCTTAAGAACACTCCCCCTGCTGCCCGCAAAGACCCATGGCGGCGCACATCAGGAATGCATAAGATCAAAGACAGAATGACCCTTGCCATCATTCGCGCGCTCTGGCATGCCCGGGATGAATTTGCCCGCAGCATCGATATCTCTGCCGGCAGAGTTTTCAATGATGAGGTCCTTGTAGATATTGCTACCAAAAGACCTGCAGCAATCGATGAGTTCAACAAAATAGTAAAGCGCAGAACACGCGTAGAAAACCTGCCCACAACCGAGTGGTTCACCTTGATGCATCAGGTCCTCACCTTTGCACCCCAAGACCTTCCAGAACTTCGTCTGCCCTCTAGCGGTCTTCCTGTTGTGAAGTTATGGAAAGAACGAAACCCCTTGGGATACGCCCGTCTTTCCCATGCACGCGCCGCTGTTATTGCCAAAGCTGCAGAACTTGAAATGCCTGTTGAAAATTTGATCTCACCTGACGCTATTCGCCAACTGACGTGGCAGACGCCACCGGAAAATAACTTAACTACTTTTATCTCATCGACTCTTTCAGCTGCCGGAGCACGTCCATGGCAGATCACAGCAGTCGGTGAAATATTGATTACGCCCCTTGCGCAGACTGAACCTCTACCACCTGCGCCGACGCCGGAAGCTGAAAGTGAATCTGAGGCCCCGCCTGAGGAATAGGTGTGCTATGAATTACGCAACATTCAAGTTGCGTAATTCATAGAAGGAGTCTTAGGCTTGCGGGATGCTCAGCACATTCCTCATTGCCATCCGAGAGGGCCTAGAAGCCTCTCTGATCATAGGGATCCTGATCGCCTACCTCGTTCGCTCAGGACGGCGTTCTAGTCTGCCATTTGTATGGCTTGGGGTCGGTGTAGCCATTCTTTTAGCACTTGGGTTCGGAGCAATCCTCACATTTACCTCAACCCATCTTTCTCTAGCCAGTGAACAACTCTTTGCAGGAATCACATCTCTAGCTGCTGTCGCACTGGTTACTTGGATGGTTTTTTGGATGAGAAACAACGCACGCTCGATTGCAAAAGAGATCCACGGAAAAGTGGATACCGCACTCGCCATGGGCAAAGTCGCGCTCACCTTTACAGCACTTTTAACTGTTGCTCGTGAGGGACTTGAGACATCGCTCTTTCTTTATGCAAACTTCAAAACAGTTCGCCATAACACTGCTCCCCTTGCAGGACTTATCCTGGGAATATTTGCCGCCGTCATACTTGGTGTTCTTCTTTATAAGCGCAGCATTAATATCAATTTAAGTAAGTTTTTCCGCGTCACGGGTGTGGCGCTCATTGTTGTCGCGGGCGGGGTACTTATTCATGGAATCAATGAATTCCAATTACGTGGGCAACTTCCAGGAGTTCACTCTTACGCCTGGAACTTCGGCGGAAGTAATTCAATTTTTATGACGTTACTAGATGGATCAATCGGTATTGCCGACACTATGACGTGGCTTCAATTGGCTGTTTACCTTGCCTATCTTGGAATTACTCTTGGTGCGTTTTTGAAGCCTCTTCGATCTTTGAATCCAACTCACCCATCTGATCCTTCAAAGAAAGTGACCACGTTACCAACGAACGCGTAATTGTCTGCACGGTAATACCCAAGTCATTTAATATCTCATCGCGCTTTGAATGCTCAATAAACTCTAGTGGTACACCGATTGAATGAATAGGCGTTGAAAGTCCTGCTTCGCGGAAGAGATCGGAAATAGAGCTAGCGATTCCCCCGTGCCTAATGCCATCTTCAATCACAACAACACTCTTATAGCGTTGTGCCATGGTAATTAATGCCTGAGTTAATGGTTTCACCCAACGAAGATCAATAACAGTCACCCCTACGCCCTCACGGTAAGCCTGTGAAGCGGCATCAACGGCGACCTGGGCAAGTGCTCCAACACTCACAAGGAGGATGTCCGCACTCTCTCCTCTATACAAAACATCGATACCATCGCGTCGTTCAAATGCAGGAATATCTGCAGGTACTGCTCCTTTAGGAAAACGAATAAGAGTTGGCTTGTCATTGATCGCAATTGCTTCACGCAGAACTTCCTTTAAGCGCGCTCCATCACGGGGAGCAGCAACATAAAGATGCGGAACTATTCCAGTCAGCGCTAAATCCCAAATTCCATTATGGGATGGGCCATCATCACCAGTAATTCCAGAGCGATCTAGAACAAAAGTAACACCTGCATCATGCAAGGCAACATCTAGTAGTAACTGATCAAAAGCGCGGTTAAGAAATGTTGAGTAGATCGCAACAACAGGGTGAAGACCTGCATATGCCATACCGGCAGCTGATGTTGCTGCATGTTGCTCTGCAATTCCCACATCAAATGTGCGCTCTGGGTATGCCTTCTGGAATTGATCTAAGCCAGTAGGCCCAAGCATTGCAGCGGTAATAGCAACAAGGTCTTTACGCTCTTTACCAATCTCAACGAGTTCTTTTGAAAAAACAGATGTCCATGTAGCTGAAGACTTCTTTACTGGTTCACCTGTCTCTGGTGAAACAATTCCCACAGCATGGAACTTCTCTGCCTGATCATTGACGGCAGGTGCATGGCCTCTACCCTTTTCTGTGATGACATGAACAAGAACAGGTGAGCCATAATTTTTTGCATGCACGAGCGCGTTCTCAACTGCTTCAATGTTGTGACCATCAACTGGGCCAAAGTATTTCAAGCCAAGGTCTTCAAACATACCTCGAGGAATAACAATGTCTCTGATCCCTCTTTTTACGCCGTGCAATGTCTCATAGATGGGCTGGCCAACAACAGGGGTCCGCTCTAAAATTCCTTTGCCCCACTCCAAAAACTTTTCATATCCTCGTGTCGTGCGCAAAGTAGAAAGATACGTCGCAACACCACCAATAGTTGGTGAATATGAACGCTCGTTATCGTTCACAATAATGACAAGTGGGAGGTCATCACTTGTGGCAATGTTATTGAGCGCTTCCCATGACATTCCTCCGGTAAGAGCCCCATCTCCAACTAAAGCAACGACCATGCGGTCTTTAATACCTTGTACTTTAAAACCACGGGCAATTCCATCTGACCATGAGAGCGCACTAGATGCATGTGAGTTTTCAATAACATCGTGCTCAGATTCCGCGCGATTGGGATATCCAGAAATTCCACCTCGCTGGCGCAGTTGATCAAATCCTTCTATGCGACCGGTCAAAATCTTATGAACATATGACTGGTGCCCAGTATCAAATAGGAGGACATCTTTCGGGGAATCAAAAACTCTATGCATCGCGATCGTGAGCTCAACAACTCCGAGGTTTGGACCAAGATGGCCACCAGTCTTGGAAACTTTCTCAATGAGAAATGTGCGAATCTCTTGCGCTAGCTCAGCGAGCTGCTCGTGCGTAAGCCCCTTTAAATCTTCTGGACCTTTGAGAGATTCAAGCATGCAGTAAGTCTAGAGCGAGCCGATACTTCCAGCCACACTAGAAGTGCGTGTAAAAGGTGCGAATTTATGAGTTAAGAAGGCTGCGAAGCACGTATTGCATGATGCCGCCATGGCGGTAGTAGTCAGCTTCACCTGGCGTATCAATACGCAGTTTTGCCTCAAATCTAACGTCTCCGGCCTTTACCTTCAAAGTCTTTGGAGTTTGGCCATTATTAAGTTCTGTAATTCCTGTGATCTCAAATGTTTCACTTCCAGCAAGCCCTAGCGACTTCGCATTTTGACCATCAAGGAATTGCAGTGGAAGCACACCCATGCCTATCAAATTTGAGCGGTGAATACGTTCAAATGATTCTGCGATCACAGCGCGCACTCCAAGAAGAGCGGTGCCCTTAGCGGCCCAGTCCCGTGAGGATCCTGATCCATATTCCTTGCCAGCCAAAATAACAAGCGGGACTCCTGCTGCTTGGTACTCGGCAGATGCTTCATAAATTGTTGCTTGTGCGCCATCTTTAAGGAAGTTGCGAGTGAATCCGCCTTCAACACCATCTAGGAGAAGATTCTTTAAGCGAATATTCGCAAATGTTCCTCGGATCATTACTTCATGGTTTCCGCGACGTGAGCCATATGAGTTGAAGTCAGTACGCGCGATTCCATGTTCTGCCAAATACTTACCTGCGGGTGAATCAGCTTTGATATTTCCAGCAGGTGAAATGTGGTCTGTTGTTACTGAGTCCCCAAGGATTGCCAGAACTCTTGCGCCTGCAATATTTGTAACAGCCTTTGGCTCACGTGGCATTCCTTCAAAATAAGGCGGCTTGCGCACATAAGTTGAATCAGCATCCCAATCAAAGGTCTTACCAGTTGGAGTATCTAGTGACTTCCAGCGGTGATCTCCTTCGAAGACAGTTGCATAATCCTTTTTAAACATATCTGATGAAATACATGAGGCGATGACTGCTTCAATCTCTTCTGCACTAGGCCAAATATCCTTCAAATAGACGGGATTACCTTGCTGATCATTACCAATTGCATCACTTTCAAAGTCATGATTCATTGTTCCAGAAAGTGCGTATGCAACTACCAGGGGTGGTGAAGCTAAGTAGTTCATCTTTACATCAGGGCTAATACGACCTTCAAAGTTACGGTTTCCAGATAAAACAGCTGTTACCGCTAGATCATGCTCATTAATTGCCTTACTGATCTCTATTGGCAATGGTCCTGAGTTACCAATACAGGTCACACATCCATAGCCAACAAGGTTAAAACCAAGGGCTTCCATAAATGGAGTCAGTCCTGCCTTGTCGTAATAATCAGTAACTACTTTTGATCCCGGAGCCAAAGTGGTCTTTACCCAAGGCTTACTGCGTAAACCTTTTTCAACAGCCTTCTTTGCAAGAAGGGCCGCACCAATCATTACAGATGGGTTTGATGTATTTGTGCACGAAGTAATGGAAGCAATTGCCACTGCTCCATTTGAAATTGACGTGGCCGTGCCGTTTACTGAAACATTAATTGGCTTAGTGCTGCTCTTATCGCTCAAGTACGTTGGAATAATCTCGTTATAGGCGCTCTTGGAGTGATCAAGTGAAATTCGATCCTGTGGGCGCTTTGGTCCTGCAATAGAAGGCACGACCTCCGCCAAACTGAGTTCGATGTATTCAGAGAAACGTGGCTCAATGGATGGGTCATGCCACAAGCCATTTTTCTTAGAATACTTTTCTACTAGCTCGATCTGCTCTGCGCTACGCCCTGTCAATGTGAGGTAACGCAAGGTCTCGTCATCGATCGGGAAAATTGCGCAGGTAGAACCATATTCAGGAGACATGTTTCCTATCGCTGTTCTATTTGCCATAGGTAATGCAGCAACTCCTGGTCCGTAGAACTCTACAAACTTTCCAACAACTCCGTGCTTACGCAATCTTTCAGTGATAGTTAGTACAAGGTCAGTTGCTGTCGTTCCAACAGGCAATTGCCCGCTGAGTTTGAAACCAACAACACGTGGAATAAGCATCGAGACAGGTTGTCCAAGAAGCGCGGCTTCAGCTTCAATTCCTCCAACGCCCCATCCAAGAACTCCAAGACCATTGACCATAGTTGTGTGTGAATCTGTTCCTACAACGGTATCTGGATATGCACGAAGCACTCCATCAACAGTTCTGGTCATAACTACGCGTGCTAAATATTCAATATTTACTTGGTGAACAATTCCCGTTCCTGGCGGGACTACCTTGAATTCATCAAAGGCGCTCTGTCCCCAACGCAAGAAGCGATAACGCTCTTTGTTGCGCTGATATTCAATATCTGTGTTCTCTTCAAAAGATGTCTTCGTTCCAAATAAATCTGCAATCACAGAGTGATCAATAACTAGCTCGGCAGGGGCAAGTGGATTGACCTTTGTCGGGTCTCCCCCAAGATCTGCGATTGCCTCACGCATCGTAGCAAGGTCAACAACACAGGGAACTCCGGTGAAATCTTGCATGATGACACGGGCGGGCGTGAATTGAATTTCAGTATCTGGCTCAGCCTTAGGGTCCCACTTAGCTAGCGAGGTGATCTGATTTGCAGTGATATTGGCGCCATCTTCTGTGCGCAAGAGATTTTCAAGCAAAACTTTCAAGCTAAATGGAAGATCTTTCGCGCCATCAAGGCCTGTAATATTAAAAAATTCGTAGGTCTTTCCAGCAACCTCGAGGGTTTCTTTGGCGTTAAAAGAGTTCTTACTCATGACTTCTTTATTCTAATGTAAAGCGCGCAACACATTCCACGTGCTGGGTCATCGGGAAGAGATCAAAGCCCACAATGTGATCCATGCGATACCCGCTAGCCAGTAGAAG
>CAIUHY010000079.1 GCA_903899145.1 uncultured Actinomycetes bacterium | reverse complement strand
TGTCCGGTTAAATAGCATTGTTGTTGAAGTTGGGGGAGTCGGGCTTGTCGTTCATGTCAGCCCAAGGCTTGCAGCAAGTTATGTTGTTGGAACTATGGCCTCTTTACACACCAGCATGGCTGTTCGTGAGGATTCACTCACACTTTATGGTTTTGAAACTAGTGCGGCCCGGGATCTTTTTGATGTTTTGCAAACTGTAACTGGCATAGGCCCAAAGGTCGCTCAATCTGCTCTGTCAGTGTATGACGCGGCAGAGTTAGTTGCAGCAATTAAATCTGAGAGCGCAGCGCAGCTCGAAAGAATTCCTGGTTTAGGTAAAATAGGCGCACAGCGGTTAGTGCTTGAACTTAAAGACAAGGTTGGCGATTTCACTGCCCAAGCACAAAGTGGCGCGGGTAATTGGCGCGGACAACTGACCGAAGCGCTCCTTGGACTTGGATTCACCGCGAGAGATACTGAATCTCGCTTAGAGCTTGTTGCCGCAGAATTTAAAAATATAAATGCTGAACCTATTGAAAGCCTTCTTAGATTTGCACTTGCCGCAGGAGGCAGGGGATGAGTGATCAATCATTAGTAAATGCAGGATCAGATGATGAGGAGAGGGCGCAAGAGTTAGCCCTTCGCCCAAAAACTCTTAAGGAGTTCGTAGGTCAAAGTAGGGTTGCAGGTCAGATCGATCTTTTGCTTGCCGCTGCGCGTGCTCGAAAGAGCCCTGCAGATCATATTTTGCTCTCTGGTCCTCCTGGTCTTGGAAAAACTACTTTGGCAATGATTATTGCCTCAGAGATGAATGCACCTATTCGAATTACAAGCGGACCAGCAATTCAACATGCCGGTGATTTAGCGGCAATACTTTCTTCCCTTGTTGAAGGTGAAATTCTTTTCTTAGATGAGATTCATCGTATGTCTAGGCCGGCAGAGGAGATGCTCTACTTGGCCATGGAAGATTTCAGGGTGGATGTGATTGTTGGTAAAGGCGCAGGGGCAACGGCAATCCCCTTGACCCTTCCTCACTTCACTTTGGTCGGTGCGACAACACGGGCTGGTCTTCTGCCAAGTCCATTGCGTGATCGCTTTGGTTTTACGGCTCAGTTAGATTTCTATGAGGATGCTGATCTTGGAACAATTGTTAGACGAAGCGCAGACTTGTTAGGTGTTGAAATTAATCAAGATGCTGTGACTGAAATTGGTTCACGGTCCCGTGGAACCCCACGAGTTGCTAACAGGCTACTTCGTCGTGTCCGTGATTACGCGCAGATTCATGGCAACGGAATAGTGACATTTGATGCCGCTCAAAGCGCGCTAGCGATGTATGAAGTAGATGAGATTGGTCTTGATCGATTAGATAAGGCGTTGCTTGAAACTTTGATTAAGAGATTTAACGGAGGACCGGTTGGGATAACGACCCTTGCAATGGCTATCGGAGAAGAATCTGAAACTATTGAGAGTTTGGCAGAGCCATTTCTGGTTCGCATGGGCTTATTGGCCCGAACCCCACGCGGCAGAGTCGCAACTGCTGCAGGGTGGACTCATTTAGGGTTAAAGGCCCCGCAATCTGCACAAGCAGAACTTGGCATTTTCGACATGCCAGCCCTTGATGCCTAGACTTACGCCTTATGTCTGCCAATATTTCTAAATCAGTAAAGACCTCTTCCAAGCCGGGGCGCACCATTTCTATTCTTTTCGTAATCTTGATTGCCTTTTCAGCACTGGCATTTATTCAAGGCGACAAGGTCAAGTTAGGTCTTGATCTTCGCGGTGGAACAAGTGTGACTTTACAGCCACGAGTAACTGCGGGCGGAACAGTGTCAACGGCAGCGATCAATCAAGCTGTTGCAATTATTCGCCAACGTGTGAACTCATTGGGCGTTGCAGAAAGCCAAGTTGCGGCGCAAGGCTCTGGAAATAATCAGCAAATTGTTATTTCAGTACCAGGTAACACAGGAACAAAGATTGTTGATCTTGTTGGGCAGACCGCAGAACTTCGTTTCCGCCAAGTCCTTGCTCAAGGTGCAGGAGCTGATAAATCAACAGTGCCGGCTCCTGTCAAAGGTTCTAAAGCTGCCCCATCTAGTTTCCCAGCGGGAGTAACTGCAGTACTTAATAATCAATATGGAGCACTTGACTGCACACAAGCAAATAACCGTCAAGGTGGAAATACGGATGCTCCAGATGTAGCGATTGTTGCATGTAGTCGTGAGGGTGCTACTAAATATATTTTGGCTCCAGCTCAAGTAGTGGGTACTGATGTGAAGGGCGCATCTGCTGGTCTTGATCAGGCAAGTGGCGCAGGATGGCAGGTACTTCTTAACTTTACTGGCGCTGGAACAACAAAATTTGGATCACTTACCTCAAGTGTGACAAAACTTGCAGCTCCTCAAAACGAAGTTGCGATCGTTTTGGATGGATTAGTTATTACTGCTCCAAGAATTATTCAAGCAATTACAGCAGGCAATGCTCAGATAACAGGAAGTTTCACACAAAGTGATGCCTCAAACTTGGCGAACGTTCTTAAGTATGGCGCGCTTCCATTGGCATTTGACCGCGGAGATGTTCAGCAAGTCTCTCCAACGCTTGGTTCTGATCAACTTCGCGCAGGATTACTAGCTGGCGGAATTGGCCTAATACTTGTTGTTCTTTACTCTGTTCTTTACTACCGCGGCCTTGGAATTGTCAGCGCTGGCTCACTTCTTATTGCAGGGGCGATTACCTACCTTTCCTTCCTATTGCTTGGCAAGTGGATTGGATTCACTCTCTCACTTGCTGGCATTGCTGGAGCGATCGTCTCGATCGGTATTACAGCTGACTCGTTTATTGTTTACTTTGAAAGACTTCGAGATGAAGTTCGAGAAGGAAGAACACTACGCACCGCTGTTCAGACCGGTTGGCAGAGAGCACGACGCACAATCATCGTGGCTGACTCAGTTTCTTTGATTGCATCGATACTTCTTTACTTCTTCGCAGTAGGTGATGTTCGAGGGTTTGCATTCACACTAGGACTAACAACTGTTGTTGACTTGTTTGTTGTCTTCTTCTTCACAAAGCCTTTGGTAAGTATTCTTTCTAAGGTTTCTTTCTATGCCAACGGACATAGATTCTCCGGATTCTCAACAAAAAGCCTGGGTATAGTCGCAGGAAAGGAAGTCATCTAATGTCACGTCTTGCTGGAATGGGTGGCCGCCTTTATCGCGGTGAAAAGTCATTTAATATTATTGGAAATCGTCGTCGTTGGTATGCGCTTTCACTACTTGTGGTCATTTTGTCTGGTGTCTCACTTGGTGTCCAAGGTTTACACCTTGGAATTGAATTTAAAGGTGGATCCCAGTTTCAAATCACTGCTCCTGGAGCCACCATTCCTCAAGGACAGAAAGCTGTCAGTGATGCGGGGATTACATCTGAATCAATCGTCCAGATGATCGGAACAAATAAGATCAAAATCACTACAGGCTCTCTTACCAACGCACAAAATGATGCAATCGAAGCCTCCATAGCCAAAACTTTCAATGTGAGCGTTTCGAATATTAACGTTCTAAGCATTGGACCTTCATGGGGCAAGGACATCACTCACAAAGCTATTCAGGCCCTGATCGGTTTCTTGCTTGTTGTGATGCTTTATCTGGCACTTGCCTTCGAACCGAAGATGGCTGCTGCTGCAATCATCGCAGTTATGCATGACGTCTTTATTACCGTGGGTATTTATGCACTTGTTGGCTTTGATGTTACTCCAGCGACTGTTATTGGATTTTTAACAATCTTGGGTTACTCATTATATGACACCGTTGTTGTCTTCGATAAGGTTCGCGAAAATACAAAAACGATTACAAGTTCTGGAAAGCAAACCTATTCTCAGGCTGCTAATTTGGCCGTTAATCAGACACTTGTTCGTTCCTTCAATACCTCTCTTATCGCGCTCTTGCCTGTTGCCTCAATTCTCTTTGTTGGCGCTGGAATTCTTGGCGCTGGAACACTCAAAGATCTTTCACTTGCGCTCTTTATTGGTCTAACAACTGGTACATATTCTTCAATCTTCGTCGCCACTCCTATTTTGGCAACACTCCGTGAGCGCGAACCTGCGATGAAGTCACTTGCTAAGCGAGTAGCACAACGCGGAGCATCTGCTATTGGGACATCAGGAGTCGCTGTCGATGAGGCCGATAAGGATTACACCGGTATTGTTACTTCAACACACTCTAAAGATGGCCATGAGCGTGGTCCTCGAAATCAACCAAAGCGGCGTACTCGCCGTAGATAATTTAGTGTGACGAGGGAAGGAAGTGAGTTCAATGAATTCGCTGCTGAGCCCGCTTGCTAAAACTCTTTCAGAAACTCTTCCTGAATATAAGGAAGTAGAACTAGAACGCGCCTTTATAGCAGCGTCTGCTGCTCACAATGGTCAATTTCGTAAATCCGGTGAGCCATATATCACTCACCCTGTGGCTGTTGCTCAAATCTTGGCAGATCTTGGAATGGACCAAGCAACTATTACTGCAGCACTTCTCCATGACACAGTGGAAGATACAGGGTACTCACTTAAAACTATTAAAAGTGATTTTGGAAGTGAAGTAGCTCAACTTGTTGATGGAGTTACAAAGCTGGACAAGCTCACTTATGGCCCAACTGCAGAGGCTGAGACACTTCGCAAAATGGTTGTAGCTATGTCAAAAGACATACGAGTACTCGTTATAAAATTAGCTGACCGCCTGCATAATGCTCGAACTTGGCAATATGTTGAACCAGAGAGCGCAGCAAGAAAAGCTCGCGAGACAATCGATATCTACGCCCCACTTGCACATAGGCTAGGCATGAATGCTATGAAGTGGGAGTTAGAAGATTTATCTTTCAAAGTATTAGAGCCAAAGAAGTATGAAGAGATTGAACGTTTAGTAGCTGATCGCGCGCCACTTCGCGAAAAGTTCTCAGATGAGGTCACCAGGCTCATTCGTAAAGATCTAGAGGCAGATGGCATTAAAGCCACGGTGAAGGCAAGACAAAAGCATCTTTACTCGGTTTTTCAGAAGATGATTGTTCGCGGGCGTGAATTTAATGAAATTTATGATCTTGTTGGTGTTCGCGTAATTGTTGAAGACGTTCGTGACTGTTACGCAGTATTGGGAGCTATTCACGCTAGATGGAGTCCAGTACCTGGTCGCTTTAAAGATTACATCGCGATGCCTAAGTTCAACTTATATCAATCCCTGCATACAACAGTAATTGGTCCTAGCGGTAAAGCTGTCGAAATTCAGATTAGAACTTCAGATATGCATGCACGCGCTGAATTTGGTATTGCCGCGCACTGGAAATACAAGGCAAAGGGTAAGCATTCACCAGAAAATGATCCAGGAGTGATGTGGCTCAAGCAGTTACATGAGTGGCAGCAGGAAACGGAAGATGTTGGCGACTTTCTAGATACTTTGCGTTATGACTTGCGCACACCTGAAGTCTTTGTCTTTACACCAAAGGGAAGTGTTATAGCACTGCCTGCCGGTTCCACTCCCGTGGACTTTGCATATGCTGTACATACCCAAGTAGGGGAGCGATGTGTTGGGGCAAAAGTAAACGGAAAGCTTGTTCCATTGGAGTCAGCCTTAAGTAATGGCGATGTGGTTGAAGTGGTTACAAATAAGAGTCAAAACGCAGCCCCCAGCCGAGATTGGTTGAACTTTGTTAAATCCCCCAGGGCAAGATCAAAGATCAAAGCGTGGTTTTCTAAAGAGAGAAAAGAAGAGGCAGTAGAAGCTGGGCAAGAGTCCATTGCGCGGCAGATGCGCAAATTAGGATTGCCACTACAGAAGATATTTGCAGGACAAGCAATTTTGGAATTAGCGCACGATCTGCACTTTGATGATATTGAATCTTTGTATGCTGCTGTCGGTAATGGGCATGTTTCATCTGCATCAGTTATCGAAAAACTAGCAGCAACACTTGCACCTGAAGAAGAGCATGAAGATCACTTTATTCCTGATTTTCATAGACCATCCGAGGGACGCAGCTCATCAGGAGTTGATGTTGAGGGCGTTGACTCAGTCCTAGTTAAATTGGCACGCTGCTGCACACCTGTTCCTGGTGATGAGATCACAGGTTTTGTCACTCGAGGTAGTGGTGTCAGTGTCCATCGTATTGATTGCATCAATGTGACTGATTTAAAGCTCACTCAGGGCGATCGCATTGTTAAGGTGAAGTGGAATGTCACGGCAAAGACATTGTTTCTCGTGAATATTCAAGTAGAGGCACTTGACCGAGCAGGGCTTCTTTCTGATCTGACGAGAACACTTTCAGATCAACACGTAAATATATTAAATGCTGCGGTGAGCACTTCAAAAGATCGCACGGCAATCTCTCGCTTTACCTTTGAGATGGCAGATGCACTGCACCTAGATGCAGTTCTTTCATCGGTTCGTATGGTTGAGGGCGTTTATGATGTTTATCGCATCACAAACAATTAGTGCTTAAGCTTTCTTGAACTCGGAAAGCCCCTTTTGCGCTTCCTCTAACCAACCACGACGAACAATAGCAGCTTCGCGAGCAACCATTGCCTTGGCTGCGTTTCCAGCAGCTTCAGCCTTTGCGGCTTGCTTCTCATAACTTTCAATAGCGTCAAGCAAGCCTTGAACGACTGTATTTGCATGAGCAATTGCAGTGGGATCACTCTTCCGTGATTCTTGTTGATGGAGCTCATCAATTTCAGCTTGGATCTTTTCAATCCGTGCTTCCATTGATCCACGCTTATTTCGCTCAGTCATGCCGATTCGTTCCCATTGATCCATCAGATCGCGGAACTTCTTACGAGTATCCTTCACATTAGTGACTGGAAGTAGGGCTTCAAATTCTGGAAGTAGGGCCTCACGCTTAGCAAGGTTTGTCGCCATTGTTCCTTGGCGCTTTTCAAGGTCAGCCTTCTTTGCAGCAAAAAATGTATCTTGAGCAGCTTTAAATTCTTCCCAGAGCTTTGTGTCAACATTTTTCTTTCCGCGCCCGGCAGCCTTCCACGCATTCATAAGTTCTTTAAAGCGGTTAGCTGTTGCAAGCCAATCCTTTGAATTGGCAAGAGATTTTGCTTGCTCAATGATTTGGGTTTTACTCTGAGCAACTTGAGCGCTCTGTGTCTCTAGTTGGGCAAAGTGAGTGCGCCTGCGCTTATCAAATTTATTACGTGAAGATGAGAAACGCTTCCATAGTTCTGCATCCGTCTTCTTATCTAAACGAGCAGCAGACTTCCATTCATCAAGAAGCACTTTGAGACGATCTCCTGTGAACTTCCAATTCTCTGACAGGGCGTGTGTTTCAGCTTCTGCAACAATCTTTTCTTTTGCGATCAGGGCTTGAGCACGCTTTACTTCCTTGACGGCTTTTTCTGCTTCTTTGCGAGCCTCATAGGCGCTGCGGTGCTCATCGATAAGTGTTGGAATATGTTCGATTGAATGAGCCAAAGCAACTAAATCTCCAACACCATTGAGGGATGAGAGTTGATCACGAAGCTTTGATACTGCAGCAGCAGCATCAGATGGAACCATCGCGCCACTTTTAATACGTGCGCCGAGTAGTGCTACCTCTGATGCGAGTACTTCAAATTTACGAACGAAGTATGCGAGTGCTTCCTGGTGACTTTTGCCTGGGTATGAGCCAACAGCCTTTTCACCTTCAGGGGTGATGACATACACGATGCCATCATCGCCAACGCGACCGAATTTTGATGGATCACCAACAAGCGCAGATGCTGGTGAGGGGGTTTGGGCTACTTGATTGGCATCTTGCCCATTTACATTTTCTACAGTGTCCATCAGTTATCTCCTTCGGTTGCGC
>CAIUHY010000078.1 GCA_903899145.1 uncultured Actinomycetes bacterium | reverse complement strand
TGGAAACCCAACTGACTAAATAGTCTAGAAAAAGACCCCGATTAGTTTCGGGGTCTTTTTACTTTTAACGGGGGTTTTGAACGTAGTCAATAAGCGCGTTGCGCTCAGCATCAATTTCACCCACATGAGCTTTGACTATATCTCCGATTGAAATAATAGAGACTAGAAAACCAGATTCATCCACAATTGGAATATGGCGAATACGTTTATCAGTCATTAAATTCATCAGTTCTATAACTTGGTTTTCAGCACTGGCTGTTGTGACATTTGCTGTCATGATATCCCTGACATGTAATTTATCTAGCTCATGAAAATGAATAGGCATTGCGGCGACGACATCTCGCTCAGAAACAATTCCCTCTATTTTCTTGCCATCAGGGGAAACAACGAGTGCGCCAACTTTGAGCACTGAGAGTTTCTCAACGAGCTCATTAATTGTTGAATCTGCCGTGATTGTGTGAACACGTTTTCCGGTGACTAAAGCTTGCACTTTCATATCTGACTCCTTTCTCATAGCGTTAAAACGATAGTTCTCTATTGGTATACCCGCAAGGGTTTTGGAGCAGGATTATGAAAAACTAATGGAGTGTTTTGGCAATTGCAGCGCCTAACTTGTCGAGAGCCATGCTCAGAATGTGGCAGTCATATGTTTAGTAGCAAAATAGACAAGAGAGCTTTATCTACTGGACTATGACCGCATCCCTGGGAGTTATGCCTAATAAAATTAGATTTACGCTTAAAGATTGCAATCCAAAATTAAGTCTGCTTATCTAACCAATCGTTAACAATTCGCTTGAACCGAGCTGGTTCCTCGAGGTGTGGCGTGTGTGAAGACTCTGGGAAAAGTTCCCACGTAGAGCCTGGAATAAGTGAATTTACTTCACGCACCATCTCTGGTGTTGCTTCATCGTATTGACCCGATACGAGAAGTGTTGGCACATTTATCTTTGCTAATTGCGGCCGGATATCCCATTGCTTCAGTGAACCAATCACATGGAATTCACTTGGCCCATTCATCGTATGATAAACGGTTGGCTCTGCAGCAAGTTGAGTGAAGCTATCTATAAGACATTGTGGTTGGGGAATGCGGCAAAGGTGGCGATCGTAGAAAACGTTCACGGCTGCTTCATAAGCAGGGTCATCTGTCGTTCCATCCGCTTCGTGCTTGATAAGTGTTGCTTCAACATTCGCTGGAAGTTTAGCGCGCAACTTATTCGCTTCGAAAACCCAGACCTCCATGCTTGCTGGTGAATCCGCAACAACAAGTGCCTGTAATCCTTTTGGTCGTGAAATCGCAAATTGCATTCCAAGCATCCCGCCCCAAGATTGACCAACGATTGCAAAGTCATCTGCAATCTTTAGATGTTCGGTCAGCAATACGAGTTCTTGGATAAATAGTTCGGGAGTCCAGAATTCCTTAGGGGCACTTGCCAGGTGTGTTGAATTTCCACACCCAATTTGATCATAGAGAACCGCGGCACGACCAGATTGCGCGATCATCTCCGCGATAGGAATTACATAGTTATGCCCGGCGCCAGGTCCCCCATGCAGCACAAGAACAGGTGTCTTTCCACTATGTAGGTCGCCAATTACGCGATACCAGGTGTTACCGTGTTCCCATTTCATTTGATTGCCCATTATTTGATTTTAAAGGCTACGTGGGTTTTAGTAAAGGAGTTTTGCTTTAGCTTCCGAGCGCTGTGCATAATAATTTAAGGCACACTAATCAACACAATGTAGAACCTAGTCCCTAAATTATATTTTATTTCCTCTTATATATGCACACCTCAGTCCATCCGATTTATTAGAAAGATGCTTTAGTAAGCAAAGTGCGTTGTGAGGGACTCGCATTACATACTCGCATAAAGTACTCTATTGGAATGCTAAAAAAATTTAACACTCTAGTTTCAGTATTCGTAATGTTGGCCTGTTCACTACCTTCTGACGCTGCAAATGCAAGTTCATTGTTTAAGGCTTCTACTGTCCCACAGGTGCCAACAAGTTTTGATAATTTATATCAGAATAGACACGGAATTGCTTTTGGCACTTGGTCTAAAATTCAAGCTGCGATTCACTCGTCGAATAAAGAACTACCCCCTGTTCATTCCTTTCAGGGGCCAAACACAAAACGCATAGATAAAAGTAGCCTGAATGACCTAAAAGTGGTTTATGGAATATTTCCCGATAAAACTTTTGTAAAAAATATTGATTTAATTTATTTTAACAAAAGTGATATCGATTGGGCTACTAATAAAGCAACGTCTTTGATGGGTCCGCAAGAAGTAGAGAAACAGGTAGCTTACAAAGGCCCAAATCAGCAAGCACTCCAAGCAGCAATAAACCAACCCGATGACAAGTCGACTCCTGTAATGGGCCAAAGTTGTTCAAAAGCAAACCAGTGGTCTCAATTTAACGGTATATGGTATGTCTGCCGCAAGGATAATTCACCAATAAATGTCTGGGAAGTCGTGTGTGGTAACCCTGGCGAGATTGGAAATTTCTCTGGTGTCAGTGTGGTTTGCGTCGGTCTTGGGATATCTTTTCCTGGAGATACTCAAGCGCGCTCTATTTGGGAAATGCCAAAAAG
>CAIUHY010000077.1 GCA_903899145.1 uncultured Actinomycetes bacterium | reverse complement strand
GAGCGCGATTGCTATATAGACAGATGACCATGCCACCACGCTCCAATTAGCAGAGGTTAAATCACCCAAGATCCAGGAATACACAGGGCGCAGTACTGCGCTGTGTCGCTGCTGCAAATACGTTTGAATAGCTGTGGCGAAAGAACCGACCGCAATTCCAGAAAGAAGCAAGGTGTTTGGTTCAGCGAAGAACTTTCCTGAGATGAAAAACGACGTCAGTACGGCAAGTACTCCGCCAATAAATGAAAAAATTGGAAGTAGTGCGTAGGAATTTCCGTGGGTACTTATGAGGGCAAGTGTTGCTCCAAGTCCAGCACCACTTGCTGCGCCAAGAAGATATGGATCTGCAAGTGGATTATGGAAAACTGTTTGGTAGACAGCTCCGCTTGTTGCTAGGGCTGCGCCAACAAGTATTCCAAGAATCACTCGCGGTAACCGAAGCTGCAGGATGACTGTTTGGTTTTGCCCTATGGCATGTCCTGGTAGATGAAAGAGAGTCTTAAACACTTCAACGAAGTTGATGTTGATAGGGCCAAGGCTCACAGCGAAAATTGCGACAATGAGTAACACCAGGGCAGCAGAAGCTGTTATGCGCCAGTTCCAAATGCGAGCAATGGATTGCTCCTGGATACTCATTGTCACTTTCTTCCTATTGTCCTATTTACCTATATTTTGAATTGCGTTGGCAACTAGTTGATAGAAATCAACAATTCGAGGACCCCAACGTGAAGAGATATCAGCAGGGAGTTCAACGGTATGTGAGGCTTTTACAGCGGTCAGTGTTGAGAAACCTGCCCTAGATCCGAAACTTTTGCTTGTTTCACCGTATTGCGCATCTGCCAAAAGCACTAGATCTGGATTGCGCTGAATGATGAATTCAGGTGTCAGTTGGGGGTATCCAGTTGCATCTGCCCCTTGGGCTGCGTCAGCAATATTTGTTAAGCCAAATGATTTGTAGACCTGGCCGATGAAAGTTTTGCTTGTTGCTGAGTAATCAGTGTTATCTAGTTCGTGATAAAAAGAGAGTGGTTTACTTGTTGGAACACTCTTAATAATTGCTGAAATTTTTGCTTTCATTGACGTGACTAACTTCTGGGCAGTTGCAACATGATTTGTAGCTTTTCCTAAGAGGAAAATTTCAGCATATAAATCACCCATAGTATTTGGAGTCACTTCTGTGATCACTGGAATACCGAGCCGCTTAAACTGCTTAACAACTTCTGTAGCCTTAGTGGCAGTTGACTGCAAAACGATCAAGTCAGGCTTGTAATTTGTCAGAGCCTCGATATTAGGTTCAAGTCCGTTGAGTTTGGAAGTTGGAGCAATCGACGGATAGTTTGAATCTTGATCCACTGCAATTACTTGCTTTCCTGCGCCAATACCAAAAAGTATTTCGGTGGCGCTAGGAGAGAGTGAAATAATGCGCAGAGGCAGCTTGACTGCTGCATCGGCGGTACTTGCTGGAACGACTATCGCAATTGATAAAGTGATAATCGTCGGCAGTGCTATAAAACTTTTCTTCATAAAAAAACTCCCTCAAGCATTGAGGGAGGAAACGTAGGGACTTTACATGGTCACCCGAAGATGAGCACTTAAAGGCCCGACCTTCCTCCGAGGTCGGATACTTCGAAATTAAGAGAGGCGACCTGACTTAGATTGATTACTCAATCTTCACAGTTGCGGGACAGTGTTGGAATCTCACCAACTTCGCTCCACTTAAATTCACTAGGCATTT
>CAIUHY010000076.1 GCA_903899145.1 uncultured Actinomycetes bacterium | reverse complement strand
GGTGCCTTCAATTTCGATAGCTCCGTCTTTCTTGGCCAAGCAATACCTACTTATCTATTCAGGGGTCTTATTACGCTTTCCGCTCATTTCTGGGCAGAGGGTAATCCTAAGGCTGGAGGTCAAAATAGAGAAATCGGTGCCTGATTTATGCCAAAAGGGAGGAGATCTCAACCCCAAGTGCGCCCAGTCTCTCCCGGCCACCATCAGCAGCGGTGAGAACGAAGGGTTTGCCATCAGAAAGCAGCGCAAATGAATGTTCAAAGTGAGCACCTGTTGAACTATCACTTGAAACAACAGTCCACTCATCAGATAAGACTTTCATCTTTTCAGTGCCGCGGGTAATCATCGGCTCAACAGCTAGTGCTAGTCCAACTTGCAACTCTGGTCCGCCTCCAGGTGATCCATAGTTAAGCAGGTGTGGCTCTTGGTGCATCTCTGTACCAATTCCATGGCCGCCATATTCACGCAAAATTCCATATTTCCCTTGACTAACAATATAACTTTCAACGGCGTGGGAAATATCAGTCAGATGTCCCCCAACTTTTGCAGCGCCAATTCCCCGCCACATTGATTCTTCGCATACATCCATAAGTTTTTTATCAGCAGGGTCAACTTCTTCCACACCTACTGAGATAGCTGCGTCTCCGTGCCATCCATCAACAATTGCGCCAAAATCAATCGAAATCACATCACCTACGACCATAGGCCTTGCATTAGGAATACCATGCACAACTTCATGGTTCACCGATGCACAAATAACATTGGGATAGCCGTGATAATTTAAAAAAGAGGGAGTCGCGTTATTTTTCTTAAGGTGTTCAACAGCGATAGCGTCAAGGTCAAGGGTTGTTACACCAGGGGCAATCGCCGAGCGCATAAGGTCTAAGGCACCTGCAACAACTAGTCCTGCCTTGCGCATCAGTTTGAGCTGATCAAGAGTCTTAATCTGAATTGCCATGATAGTTACTTCAGAGCACTAATTGCTTGCGTGGTGATCTCAGAGACAGCTCCTGTCGCGCTGATTACCTTAAGTAGTCCAGCTTTTTTGTAATACTCAATAATTGGCTCTGTTTGTTCTGTATAAACCTTTAAACGATTTGCAATAGTTGCTTCGTTGTCATCTTGGCGCTGATAGAGCTCGCCACCACATTTATCGCAGACGCCATCTTTGGCAGGCTTTTCAAAATCAATATGAAAACTTGCTCCACAGCCTCGGCAAATGCGGCGACCTGAAAGGCGCTTAATAATTTCATCGTTCGCAATCGAAAGTTCTAAAACGCTATCTAAAGGAGCGCTCTTTGCATTTAATACGCCATCTAGAAATTCTGCTTGACCGACATTGCGTGGGTAACCATCTAGAAGAAAGCCATTGCCAACATCGCTCTGACCCAAACGATCTTCGACCATTGAATTAGTTACTGAATCTGGAACAAGATTTCCAGCATCCATATAAGACTGAGCTAGTTTGCCCAGCTCTGTTCCGCCTTTAATATTTGCACGGAAAATATCACCTGTTGAAATATGTGGGATCTT
>CAIUHY010000075.1 GCA_903899145.1 uncultured Actinomycetes bacterium | reverse complement strand
GTTTTAGATACTAAACTTGGCGAAGTAGATCTCTTTGAAGTAAGACCACGCATTGGTATTACCTCTAGCAATCTCGATGCAGCTATTCCAGATGATGAGAGAGTTATCGATGTTGTTATGACATCCACTTACGCGATTATTGGCCGTTGGAATGAAAGT
This sequence comes from uncultured Actinomycetes bacterium, assembly GCA_903899145.1. GTDB lineage: Bacteria > Actinomycetota > Actinomycetes > Nanopelagicales > Nanopelagicaceae > PALSA-747. The sequence continues at coordinate 3,897 of CAIUHY010000075.1, read as the reverse complement.
TATGATCTTTGGGATGAATCTCGCGCAATTAGCCTTCTAACTGTTTTGGGCGTGAGAGATTTACAAGATCGCCACTTTGGCACTCTGAGTGAAGGTGAGAAGAAAAGGACCCTGATTGCTAGAGCATTAATGCCAAACCCAGAGTTGCTGCTTTTGGATGAGCCTGCAGCGGGGTTAGATCTAGGAGGGCGTGAGGATTTACTGAACCGTTTGAATCAATTAGCCATAGATCCGCATAGCCCCGCGACAGTAATCATCACCCATCATGTGGAGGAGATACCGCAAGGCACTACTCACTGCCTATTATTAGGTGCAGGAAAGGTCATTGCTACAGGAACGTTGAAAGAAGTACTTACTTCTGGGAACCTTTCATTGGCATATGGAATTCCTATCGAAGTAATAGAGCAAGACCAACGATTCTTTGCAAAGGCGGCAAGATGATCTTTCATTTTTCATACATCCAAGCAATCGTTACAGGTTTATTACAGGGGATTACTGAACTCTTTCCAGTTTCAAGCCTTGGTCATACGGTTCTTGTTCCTGCATGGATTGGTGGAAGTTGGGCAGTATTTTCTGAATCACCAACATACCTACTAGTTGCCATTGCACTACATCTTGGCTCTGCCATAGCTCTTTTTATTGCATTTGCTCCTCGCTGGATCGTGATTCTTCGCTCTACTCTCACACTGAAGAAAAATGAACCGGGCTTTAGGGTCTTTATGCTCTTATTGATTGGAACAATTCCTGTTGGTCTCATAGGCATTGTCTTTAACGATTTTTTCCTTAAAAACTTTCAGAAGCCTTTAAGTGCGGCAATTTTTCTATTTATTAACGGACTTATTCTTCTTGGCGCCGAAAGACTCACTAGTCGCAGACATGTCCATCTGACTACATCTGATCCTGATGTAGCGATTGTTGAGCGAATTTCAAATGGTCAAGCGCTCGTCATCGGTGTGGGCCAAAGTGCGGCGCTCTTTGCCGGCATCAGCCGTTTTGGTGTCACGATGTCATTTGGAATGCTTCGTGGCCTCTCTCGCTCGCTAGCTGCTGATTTTGCATTTCTACTTTCCTTCCCTGTAATACTTGGTGCTTCACTTTTCAAGTTACCTAAGTTGGCGCATGGTGGGTTAAGCGGACTTTATGGGCCACTGCTTGTTGGAACTGTGGTTGCATTCTTAGCCACATTTATTAGTGTCAAGGTCCTAATTAAGTGGTTTAAGACTCAATCTCTACGCCCTTTTGCTTTCTATTGTTTGTTGATTGGCTTGATCTCAATCATCAAGTTTGGCTTCTAGTGTTTGTTGGTATTGGAACGTGCATAAATATCTGCACGATTATTTTTGGTTCTACACTTGGGATACTCGGTGGAAACAGACTCCCTGATCGACTGCGCGTACTCATTACAGATATTTTAGGATGCATCACCCTTATTAATGCTGCTGATAATTTACGAAGCGTGTGGAGGCCTTCATTTGTCAACGCCGTTCCAGTTGGCTGGACAACTCTTGGAACTCTAGCAGCACTTGTGCTGGGCGGGATCGTGGGCTATTCATTACATATTGAAGGGCGTCTAGAAAACTTTGGCTTGACTATTAGATCGCGCTTTGCAAGTAAAGATAAGGGATCGTTTATCGAAGGTTTCATGGCTGCTTCCCTTCTCTTTGCGATTGGTCCTCTAGCAATTTTGGGCAGCATTAGCGATGGAATGCATACTGGTATTTCACAGCTCGTGCTTAAGAGCACCCTAGATGGCTTTGCAGCAATGGCATTTGCTTCAACATTCGGCTGGGGGGTTGCATTCTCAGCGATCCCTGTAGGCATCTATCAATTTAGCTGGACAATCATTGGATATTTCCTTGGAAATATTTTGAGCCCTTATCAGATTCAATCTCTAACAGCAGTCGGGGGAGTAATGCTCTTTGGAATTGGGCTGAGGTTACTTAATATCAAGATGATCGCTATTGGAGATTTATTGCCTGCCTTGATCTTTGCGCCGCTAGTTGCCTTAGCGGCGCATCAATTCATTTAATTTAGAATGCTACTAGAAGCTGCTTGCATCAATAACAAAGCGATACTTAACATCACTTGCCACAGTGCGGTCATATGCCTTATTGATGTAATCGGCGTTAATGACTTCAACGTCACTCAAGATATTATGCTCGCCACAGAAGTCAAGCATCTCTTGCATTTGAGGAATACCACCGATCATTGAGCCTGCAAGTGAACGGCGAAGGCGCAGTAGTGAACCGGCTTCCACTGCATATGGCTTACCAGGCAAACCAATCACGACCAGAGTTCCATCAGTTTTGAGCAATTTGAGATACTCGTTGATATCTAGCTCTGCAGAGACAGTATTAAGAATGAGATCAAAAGATTCTGCAAGTGGCTCAAGTGATCCTGGCGTTGAGGTGACAACAAAATGCTTTGCGCCCATCCGCTTCGCATCTACTTCTTTCGCTGATGAATGAGAGAAGACTGTTACTTCTGCGCCAAGAGCTGCAGCGAATTTAACTCCCATATGCCCAAGGCCACCAAGGCCCATAACTCCAACCTTTTTACCAGGACCTGCGCCCCAGTTTTTAAGTGGTGAATAGAGAGTGATGCCAGCACACAAAAGAGGCGCGACGCCGGCTAGATCAAGATTTGCCGGAATATGAACTGCATAATCTTGGTCAATAACAAATTTATTTGAATACCCACCGAGGGCAACAGTCTTTCCATCACGCTCATATTCGTTATATGTGCCAGTCATACCCTTTAGACAGTATTGCTGATTTCCTTTTTTACAGTTTTCGCAGGTTCTGCATGAGTCAATAAAGACACCAACACCAATTCGATCCCCAACTTTAAATTTGGTAACTTTTGGTCCAATTTGAGTAACAATGCCAGCGATTTCATGTCCTGGGACCATAGGGAAAATTGCTGGACCCCATTCCTCACGCGCTTGGTGGATATCTGAATGGCAGATCCCAGAAAAAGAGATATCAAGTGCGACATCTGTATCCCGAAGGTCTCTGCGCTTGAATGAAAATGACTCTAAAGGCTTCCTTGCTTCAAGTGCTGCATATCCTTTTGTTTCCACGATCTCTCCTTATATTGTTTTTTGATTAGCTACTTGTTGTAAATGGTAAAGACTGGGGGAGTGCCGCATTGGAATTACGTGAGATTACTTTACGAAGGTGGTGCCTGCGGCAGAGAACTTCATAAGTAATTTCTCCATTTTCATCTAAAGAATCGGCAACATCTCCAAGGGCTATTTGATCACCTTCGGTGGTCATCGCTCCATTTCTAATGCGTGCATTATGCGTGCCTCTTTCGCCACACCAGCAAAGGGCTTCAACCTGTAATGGAAGAACTCGATCTGCAAGTTCAACCAGTCTAGTTGAGCCTGGAAAGAGATGCGTTCTGAAGTCAGTTAAAATTCCGAAGGCGTAAACATCAATACCTAAACCATCAACGATCTGAGTAAGTTCTTCGATTTGTTTAGCTTCAAAGAACTGTGCTTCATCGCAAATTATGAAATCAATGTGAACCCCATTTGAGAGCTGGTCGGCAACGAAGCGGTGGAGATCCATGAGTGGGTGCACTTCAATCGCTTCAGAGCGCAACCCAAGCCGACTGCTGACAACTCCCGGACCGCCACGATCACTATTGGTGAAAATTATTCCGGTTCGTCCGCGACTTTTATGATTATGTGCTGTTTGTAAGGCAAGGGTCGACTTTCCACTGTTCATCGTCCCGCAGTAAAAAGTTAGTTCAGCCACAGGTAGGAAGTTAGCGCATCTACCCAGAAACTGGGCATCTGTGGTGTCCGAGAGGGGACTTGAACCCCTAATCCCTTGCGAGAACTAACACCTCAAGCTAGCGCGTCTGCCAATTCCGCCACCCGGACCAGTG
>CAIUHY010000074.1 GCA_903899145.1 uncultured Actinomycetes bacterium | reverse complement strand
GTGGATCTTGGTGGGCTTAACCACTACACATGGGTTGTTACTGCTTATCTTCTAACATCAACAGCATCAACACCGCTCTACGGAAAAATCTCCGACCTCTATGGTCGTCGTCAGGTATTCCAGTTTGCGATTATTATCTTTTTGATCGGCTCATTTGCAGCAGGCGCTGCTCACTCAATGAATCAGCTCATCATCTCTCGCGCCTTCCAAGGTTTAGGCGCCGGAGGATTGATGTCGCTGACATTTGTGATCATTGGCGATGTTGTTTCACCTCGTGAACGTGGCCGCTACCAAGGTTATTTTGGTGCAGTCTGGGGTCTTGCAACTGTTGCAGGTCCTCTTCTTGGTGGATTCTTCTCAGATCACTCAAAGGTTCTTGGACTTACCGGATGGCGTTGGATTTTCTACATCAACCTTCCATTTGGAATCATTGCTCTTGTCGTAACATCAGCAGTACTGCATATCCCTAAAGTTGTTCGCCAGCACAAGATTGACTACTTTGGCGCACTACTTCTCGTTGTTGGTGTTTCGGCACTTCTCCTTGGTATCTCTGTTTATGCCCCTGAAAATGGCTGGCTGAAGGTCAAGACACTTTCATGGATCGGCGCAGGCATAGTTATCTTTGCAGTATTCCTCTGGAACCAAGCAAAGGCAGCTGAACCAATTCTTCCACTGCGTCTATTTAAGAACCATACTTTCTCTATTACATCACTGCTTGCATTCCTTGTTGGCGCAGCGATGTTTGGAGCAATCGTTATGTTGCCTCTCTACTTCCAGCTTGTTAAGCACAACTCAGCAACGCTCTCTGGACTTAAGCTTCTACCTTTGATGTTCGGTATCGTCTCGATGTCGATCTTCACAGGTAAGTGGATTACCAAGCATGGAAAATACAAAATGTTTCCTGTTATTGGAATGGTTTTGATGACCGCATCACTTCTATCAATGGTCACACTTAATGAAACCACGCCTTATTGGCGCTTAGCGATCTTCGCCTTTGTACTCGGTGCGGGCCTTGGTTTTTGTATGCAAAACCTTGTTATTGCTCTTCAAAACTCACTTGATGTTCGCGATATGGGTATTGGAACAAGTCTCAATACCTTCTGGCGTTCTATCGGCGGAACTCTTGGCGTTGCGATCTTCGGATCGATCTACTCAAGCAAGCTCACCGCTTATATTGCAAGTGGAGTGAAGACACTTACTGCAACAAACCCAGCTGCGATGGCAGGAGCATCTCCTCAAGCGTTTGCATCTCTTCGTAATAACCCAGCTGCGGCAGATGCCTTTACGCCAGCCTTAAAAGCAACCGTGGTCCATTCTTATGTACAAGCTTTCCACGTTATCTTCTTAGCAGCTGCTCCAGTAACTGCAATTGGATTGATTGTGGCTCTTTTTCTTCGGGCAACACCTCTTAAAACAGGCGAACAACATGCTCAAGCAATGAAGGAAGCTGCGGGAGAAGCGCTCGGTTAATAGTTCAAATAAAAAAGCCCTGAGAATCTTCTCAGGGCTTTTTTAATTCTTTTTATTTAAATAAATATATCCAAAGAACAACAAAGTTAAAAAGGCTCAAAACTACAAAGAGTCCGCCGGTTATCCAGAGTGTGTCAGCAGACTTTGTAATTGTTTTGCCCAACGGCGAAAGTCCCTTAAGTGCCTTAAGAGAAGCTATAACTGCTGCCCCGTCGCGAACTGCGCCAACCATTGCTGTTACAGAGAAGACTCCGCCAGCAACAACTAAACCAATAGCGAATAGTTTAAGTATCTGATCTGTGGTCTTTGTTAGGTGGCCAGTTGTTGTCAGTGCAAGCACGACAGAGAGTAAAAGTGTTGGCGCTAGCTGAGATTTAATGCGCGCAATTCGTTGCTCGTTCCATACCTGAATAAGATTCTTTTCTTCCATGCCCAGAATGTACACGAGGGATCAAATGAAGGCTAGGAGCACTCTAGGGCCAACAAGAATGAATATCTTTAAAACACGTTTTAGCAGGGCTACAAAGCTAGCCGCTACGTGACTGGAGGAATACCCTTCTCCCATGAAGAAACTGCTGAAAATTCTCCGTAATACGGTTATCGCACTCGTTGCAATATTTATTTTGCTTTCAGGGTTTTTACAATATATCCACTACCCAAATCTGATTGCAGTGGCGCGCCTAGGATTGGCGCCGGCATCTAAGACCCCAACACTTTTACCGTGGCATACGGTTGAGCCATCTACATCTCCATTGGTTTGGAATACAAACGCAGAACAGATGCCAACTACCGTCACATATAAAGGTCGGTCCATGTCTTGGCAAGACTTCTTAAAGAAGTCATATACCAATGCTTTTCTCGTTGTTCGAGATGGAACCATCACGTATGAGTACTACAACACTCAGGCAGGAATGAGTGCAACGACCATATTGCCTTCTTATTCCATGGCAAAAACGCTCACCTCAATTATTATCGGCCAGCTCATCGAGCAAGGAAAGATTCTTGAGTCAGATACCTTTGTTTCATTCTTCCCTCAGTGGAAAACCGGCACTTCCTTTGACAAAGTTACTATTCAAAGTTTGCTGGACATGGAGGCAGGTGTTGGTGTGAAAGATAACTATCCAAACGGCCCAGCAGGTTGGGGTGTTGGTATTGCCCAGATGTATGCAACAACAGATATGTATTGGTTTATTACGCATAACCGTAAAATGCTTGAGGAGCCAAACACAAAACCTGATTACCGCAGTGTGGACACACAGATGCTAGGACTAATCATTCAAAAGGTAACCGGAGGAACCATCTCTGATTACTTCAGTAAAAATGTCTGGCAACCCATTGGAGCGAAAAATGCCGCAACATGGAATGTTGACCACAAAGGTGGCCATGAAAAAACTTTCTGTTGCTTCAATGCAACAGCGCGTGACTACGCTCTCATTGGCCAGTTACTTATAAATAATGGCAAGGCGCAAAGCCAACAAATTATTAGTCCTCACTGGATGAAGCGCTTTTCTACCCCTGTAGTGAAGTTAGATTACGGCTGGGGTTATGGTGCGCAGTTGTGGCACCCATACCCTGGAATTGATTTAGCGATGGGATTACATGGCCAGCAGATTTTTACCGATCCTGCTACCAAAACAGTCATCGTGAAACTAAGTGATTATCCAAATGGTGATGATCCACAAGACGCTATTGCTGCTGTTCTCTATCCCATTGTACAAAAAAAGTAACGCTGCTCTAAGTGCCCCGAGGTACACTTAATGTGTGATCATTCAAGCCAGCTCAGCTGTAACAGATAATGGACTTGCTGGAAATACATGGATCGAAATCTCGGGCAATGTAATCCACTCGGTAAACTCTGGATTACACCAATCTCCAGATCAAATAATCGATGGTGTTCTTATTCCAGGGTTTGTAGATATTCATTGCCATGGCGGTGGGAGTAAATTTTTCTCCGCCTTAACAATGGATGAAGTTCAATCTGTAATCGAAACTCATCGCGGGCATGGAACAACTTCGATGTTAGCCTCATTAGTAACCGAACCAATTGGAACACTTAAAACCCAGGTAGCACGATTAGTGCCTTTATATAAGAGTGGCCAAATTCTTGGAATTCACTTGGAAGGTCCATATCTTTCACATATTTATTGCGGAGCACATGACCCTGATTTACTACTTAATCCTGATCTTGTCGAGATTAAGGAACTTCTTGCACTGGGCGATGGCGCAATCAAGATGATAACTATTGCTCCTGAATTATCCGGAGCACTAGAAGCTATTAAATTTTTGACTGCATCAGGCGTCAAGGTGGCCTTAGGACACTCCAATGCATCATTTGATCAAGCTGATGCTGGCGTAAATGCGGGCGCAACTATTGTCACGCACTTTATGAACGGTATGAATAAGTCGCAAGTGGATGATACGTTTGCAGCATTTGTGAGGGCAGATGAGAGATTAACAATAGAACTGATTCTAGATGGTCACCATATTCCTTTTTTAACTTGTCAAGAAATCTACTCAGCGCTAGGTTCACGTATAATTTTCATAACTGATGCGATGGCAGCAGCTGGATCAGTTGATGGCTCGTACACAATGGGAAAGTTACCTATAGTTGTTAAGAATGGAGTTGCCCGACTAGTTTCTGGGGATTCACTTGCTGGTAGCACACTGACGATGGATACTGTCTTTTTGAATGCAGTAAATATACTTGGCCTATCTGTGATGGAAGCGGTTGCAGCGACTTCTACTCGTCCGGCTAAAACAATTGATCTAAACGATCGTGGTGTTATTGCCGTTGGTATGCGGGCAGATTTACTCAGTTTTAATCCAGCAAGCAACACAATTACCCTTATTAGTGAGTAAGTGTAACTTTCGATAATCCTTCCGGTGCATCTGGATCAAACCCAGAAGCTACTGCAAACTCCAAAGCAAAACGCTGCAGTACTATCGCGTCAACAAGTGTTGAAGTGATTTCATCATCACAATTTGACCCTGGCAAAACTATGTCATTTCCATTTGGGGTTCCACCATTTCCAATCCAGAAAATACGAGAGGAAATTTGTCGAATTTTTGTAGTTGCTTCAACAATTGATTCCATCGGCATGTGTGCTGGTGCCACGATAAACAGTTGGGTATTTGCTGTCAGTGCTGATATCGGACCGTGCAAGTAGTCCGCGGTAGATAAACCTTGAACCGAGACTTTGCAAGTTTCTTGAATTTTAAGCGCGGCTTCACGTGCATTCGGATAAGAAAAGCCACGGCCCAAAATTACTATCTCCTTTGCCCTGGAGGTGTTGGCGACCGCTTTTTCGACAAGTCCCACATCATTGGCAACCCGTTGAGCCTCTGAAATTATTTGGGCACTATTAATTACCTTCCCTGTCCACCTACTTACCAATAAATATGAGTTTAATAGTTGAGCGTTATAAGACTTGGTTGCTGCTACAGCGAATTCTGGGCCAGCGAGTAGGGGGAAATGAGTATGAGCGATTTGAGCTAATGGCGATTTATCATCGTTAGTCATAGAAATAACGTAAGCATTTGCTTCGCGTGCAACAGTTGCAAAATGAACTAAATCAGGTGACTGTCCACTTTGGCTAATTGCGATGACAAGGGTGTTCTTATATTTCAACTCTGAGTTATAAATAGTTACCGACGATGGCGAGGTAAGTCCGACTGGTAAACCGATTTGGGTTTCAATTAAATATTTCAAATAATGCGCAGCATTATCGGAAGTTCCACGCGCCAGAATTAAGATTGAATGGATTTTTTCCTTGACTAAAAGATTCTTAACTGAATCGAAAGCAGATTGGTTATCCAGAATTGCCTTAAAGACCTTGGGAGTCTTTGCAATTTCCGATTCCATCAATTTGCCAATTTTGGACATGTTATATTTTCGCATGAAAAGAAAGAGCTTTTGAAGGATTCTTGACAAATATTGTGGAGATTTCATCAGCAGTTAAGCCAAAGTTTCTTAGAACAGTACTCCAGCTTAAAATCATCCAAGCTAGTCCTGGCGTTCCATTGTGTGCAGTCCAAAGGGTTCTTCTTGCTCCATCGGTTCCAAGCATTAACTGTTTGATGAAACCACCTTCAACCATTTTCTTCATCAGGTGCGCACTTTGAGGATTTTCATCTTTCGCTTGGCGAAGAGCTTGATCAAATTCCACATAAACACCCGACTTGAGAATTTCCTCAATATACGATGCGTCTCCACTCTTGTCGGTGTGTGAAATTGTTACGTGATGCAAAGGGACGTCGAGACGTAAAAGCAAATCTATTTGCTGCAATGCACCAGCGCCTTGTTCACAATGAGTGAGAATCGGCGCTCCCGTCTCTTTATGGGCGGTTGCTGCGGCTGTAAAAAGACGCACCTCTAAGGGGCTTAAAATAGTTCCTTGCGTAGCGATCTTAATAATTCCCGCTCTCGATTTTGTTTCTTGCGCTCCTTTATTAATGTCATGTATAAATCGCTGTGCCAGATCTTCTGAATCTAATGAAAGATAATCAGAATCATTAGCATAATACTTTTCAGTATGCATTCCTGTCGCTGCCACAATATTTACGTTCGTTTGTTCACTAATTAACTTTAGTTTCTCAATGTTTCCACCCGACCCCATTGGCATGCAATCAACAAAAGTCCGGACTCCTGCTTCGTGGCAATAGCCCAGTTCAGTAACTGCATCGCTTACTGAAGGCAGCCAAATATGCTTGAAATTCTTTTCCACAATTTCTGATTCGATAATTAAGTGCTCATGCATGTAGGTGACGCCTAAGGTGTCACTTGGAATATCTCCACAAACAGTCCGCACAAAACCCATTATGCTTTTGGCATTTCAATGATTGAACCCAGGTCGAGCAAGCCCTTTCGAATATGCCCAAACTTTACACTCCTGAGATCTTTGGCTTCCTTCGTGGCAAGTGCAGCGTTCACACCAGCCGCAACTCCCATTGCCATGCATTGTGCCATGGACCGGATGCTTGCATGCGCATCATGTGTAGCGGAAAAGCATCGACCTACCACTAAAGTATTAATGCTGTCCTTTACCAAAAGTGCCCGCATTGGTATCCCAACTGTCTGGCCATCTGGGATGTAGGCCCAGTTGGTGCCTGTTCCACTGTGGTGATCCTCAATTGGAGCGCCACATAATGCAATCTGATCATCGAATTGTGTAGCTCCCAAAACATCATCTCGAGTTACTCGATAGTCCCCGTAAACCCTTCTGCTTTCACGTATGCCGAGAAATGTAGAAAGTCCATAAAGTGAAGCATTTTCATATCCGGGCACTTTATCAACTAAGAATCGAGCGTACTCAATGGCTTGCTCTCTTCCTTCAATTTCTGACTCTGATAAGAAGAATGGATTATCAAGAACTGATTCCAACTCGCCTTCATCATTTGTTCGAGTTGATTCAATCCGTGTCATAACGGTAGCCATAGTATTTTCGACTGTAGTGATGTGATCAGATCCCTCGCGACGAGGTAACTTATAACCTTCTGTAGCAGCAGCCTCCATTAAATTGTGAAGTTGATCCTTGTTCATTGACTTACGTTTGTGAATATTTACATTCACCATACGAAATGTAGTAGTCATGGTTTGTGCTGGTGAAATTTCTCCTGCTTTTTCAAATGCAAATTTAGAAAAATATGAAAGGTCCGCATCACCAGTCGCATCAATAAAATATTTACCTGTGACTGTTATTAACCCTGATCGAGTCGCCAAGGTGAGACTTTTGATGCAGCCATCAATTACTGAAACTTCTTGCAAGAGACTATGCAGCAAAATGGTTACGCCAGCCTTAGCTAACTCACGTTCCCAGACAGTTTTTAAATGTTCAGGGTTATAAGTAATACCCGTTCCAGCCCCATATGTATTTGGTCGTTCGACAACATTTCCCAATCCTCGAAGACCCGAAATGATTTCATCTGGAATTCCGGCCACAATCTTCGTGGATTTTTCACCAGGCGTATAAAAGCCGTAGAAGGTGTCTAACACCCCTGTGCTTGTTCCTCCCACAAATGGGAGCCGATCAATTATTAAAGTCCGAGCACCGCTTCGCGCAGACGCGATAGCAGCGGATGAACCTGCAGAGCCGGCTCCAACCACTACCACTTCAAAATCTCCACTATAGCGGCGGTTCAATTTACACTCCCCTTCCAGGAAAACAGCACTTGCTCTCTCAGTACGAGTGAAATTAGTCTATACTACTTCGAATCAGTACTACAGAATTACTTTGGGAGGAATTGTGAAGGCTCATAAAATAACAATGCTCGGCACTGGTTTAATAGGTGATTTTTACACTATGACTCTTCAAGGCCAACGAAACAGAGATTCGGTTGCTGTGGTTTATTCGCGCTCCCCCGAACGTGGTGCGGCTTTTGCTGAACGCTGGAATGTTCCTAATTACACAACGGACATTGATGAGGCCATCAATGATCCGGAGACCGATGTTGTGGTTGTTGCGCTGCCCAACCACATGCACGAGGAAGTTATTACAAAAATTGCAAAAGCAGGCAAAGCAGTGCTGTGCACAAAACCATTAGCAAGAAATGCAACTGAAGCAAAGAGGATTCTTGATGTAGTAGAAAAGGCTGGAATATTTGCTGGGTATTTGGAAGATCTTTGTTATACGCCCAAAACACTCAAAGCTGTGAGGTCTGTACAAAATGGAGCTGTTGGTGACGTGCTATGGGTTCGTTCGCGTGAAACCCACCCTGGTCCGCACAGTGCATGGTTCTGGGATGATAAACAAGCTGGTGGGGGTTGCATAGTCGATCTTGGCTGTCACTGCATTGAAATCATTCGTAATTTTGTAGGTAAAGGAAATAGACCGGTTGAGGTACTTTGTTGGAAAGACACAATGGTGCATCCAATTAATGCGGAAGACAATGCAATCGCTCTCATTAAGTTTGAATCTGGTGCTATTGGGCAGTTCGAAGTGTCTTGGACCTTCCGTGGCGGCATGGACCTTCGTGATGAGGTTGCCGGAACCCACGGAACTATTTGGTTGAATCACTTCTTACGGACAGGATTTGAAATGTTTACTGCGGCAGAAGGAAATTCATATGTTGCAGAGAAATCGGAAACAGCAACCGGCTGGCTCTTCCCTGTAGGTGATGAAGTCGCTGAACTAGGCTATGTTGATATGTTTACGGATATGTTTAACTCTATGGAAAATGGCAATGACCCGATGGAAACTTTTTACGATGGTTATGTCGTCAATGCAATTATGGACGCTTGTTTCAAGTCTGCCGAAGCCCATGCATGGGTACCGATAGATGTTGAATGGCGAGGTGGAGTTACTCCTCGAATCAGCAATGATCCAAAATTTTTTGAAGGTCTCATCATCATCAAGCAAGAAACCCTTCCTGATGGAAGAGTCAAGCTGATATTGAAAGATCCTAAGACTCATGAATTTAGCGACCGCATCGTTGCAACCGTAAATTCATAAGCTTAAGATGATTCTTTCCTTACATAGGTAAAAGCGGCGCTATCTGATTTCGAGCAATGATAAATCCTTGCTTCACTAACTCGTCGCTTCCTTCATATCGGCGGTCTTCGTGTTCAACACATAAAACTCCGTCATAGCCGACTTGTGAAAGAGTGGAAACAAATTTGGCCCAATTTATCTCGCCATAACCAGGAAGGCGAGGGCGTTGCCATCCAATTCCAGCGGAGATGATTCCATTTTCGTATAAGCCATCTCGATCGATTTCCATATCTTTGATATGTGTGTGATAAATCCTGCTACCAAATTCGCGGATTACTCTTTCAATGTCAATCATCTGCCATAAAAGGTGTGACGGGTCAAGATTTAACCCCACGGTTGGCCCAAATAATGCAAACATCTCACGCCAAATCTTTGGAGAATAGGCGACATTATGGCCACTAGGCCACTCGTCTTTACTAAAAATCATTGGGCAATTTTCGATCGCAATTTTGACATTATTATCTGATGCATACTTAACAATATCTGGCCATACTTTCTGTGCATCTTCCCAATTTTGCACTTGAGTCTTCGATGCATCGGCCCCAATGAAAGTGCTCACGACTGGAACATTCATGAGACCGGCAGCGCGAATTACCTTCTTGGTATGCTCATTAACTGATTCACGGTGTTTAGGATCAGGGTGTAAATTGTTTGGATAATAGCCGAGCGCTGACATTGTGATCTTGTGACTTGCTAACTCCCCCACAATTTGAGCGCCTTGTTCAGCACTGAGATTTTCAACATCAATGTGGGTGATTCCAGCATAGCGGCGGTTAGCGTCTGCGGATTTTGGCCAACAACACACTTCCAGTGTTTCAAATCTTTGTTCATGTGCCCATTTAGCAATTTCCATCAGGGGAACGCTTGGCAGTGGTGCAGTGAGGAGTCCTAGCTTCATTTTATATCCTTTTCATGTGTTGAGACTGATCCACATTGATTTTTGTGAACTTACTGCTATTGCATCTGTGATTTTCAAACTACGGACACCGTCTTCGAAGGTTGGATACTTCACAGGTAGTGAACGATTTTCAATTCGGTTATAAATAGTTTCGAATAGTCCTCTAAAAGTTTCACCAAACCCTTCTACATGGCCGCCTGGGTAAAAAGCGATTGCGGCAGCTTCAGGGGAAAGAAGAGAGGGATCTTTTAGGAGGACTGAGTTAGCGGTTCCCCTATTTCCAAACCATAAAGCTTCAGGTGACTGTGCATCAAATGCCAAAGTCCCTTTCGCGCCAGAAATTTCCCATTTTAATGAATTTTTTGAGCCTCCTGAAATTTGAGAGATAGATACTGTAGCTCGAGCGCCATTCTTAAATCGTAAAAAAATTCCTGCAGCATCATCAGAAAACATTTCTACTTTTTCACGTAAAACATTCCCAGAAGAAGTAAAAGTTTTAACTTCGCTCAAAGGGCGATTGCGAATCTTGACTAGTGTGTGAAGTTCTGCAAAAACCGATTCGATTTCTTCGCCAGTGACAAAACCTATCTGATCCAGTAAATGAGACCCAATATCTGCAACAGCCCGGATTTGCCCAGCTTGATTAGGGTCTAGTCGCCAATTCCAGTCTGTATCGAGCATCAACCAGTCTTGGTGATATTGAGCATTTATATATCGAACTTCTCCAATTTCACCCTTTTTAATTCTACTTTTTGCTTCATGGACCATAGGATAAAACCGAGTATTAAAACAAACTGCATGCACTACTGCCGCTTTTTCAGCTAAAGCTAATAAATGCGCACCTTCTGCCTCAGTAAGCGCAAGGGGTTTCTCACAAACAACGTGCTTGCCAGCAGCAATAAGTTTTTCTACTTGTTCGACATGAAGTGCATTAGGACTTGTGACGTGAACTACTGAGATATCAGCATCACCACAAATTTCTTCGACCGACTTATACGCCGTATCTAATTTTAACGTTTCAGCAGCTAGTGCTGTGCTCTTGTGCGATCCCGATAAAGCACCTTTAACATAATTACCGGTACGCCGAATCCCTTCAACATGAATAGTTCCTATAAAACCCGTACCTATTACTGCAACAGCATTGATAGACATTGCCATCTAAGATTTCTCGGTTAGCTTTGAGTATGTCCACGCTAACGTAAGCACAATAAAGCCATAAATCATTTGCTTTACTGCTTCGGAAGAATTGATCGTTGCTAGGAGGTATGAAAGAACAGTGAGAATAAGCGCGCCCATGATGCTACCGGTGTAACTTCCGATGCCTCCCATGATAGACGTTCCACCAATAACAACAGCTGCAACAGATGGAAGCACTAATGAATCAGCCAGACTCATCGCAACTGCTCCGGACTGTCCACCTATCATCAATCCAGCAAGTCCACCTAAAAGCGCACAAATTATGTAGGCAGCTAGCTGTACTTTCCATACTCGAACCCCTGCCAGACGTGCTGCTGTTGCGTTATCACCCACTGCATATATCAATCTACCAAGGCCAGTTTTCGAAAGTAGAAAAATAATTAGCCCACCAAAAAAAATCCATAGTAAAAACGGCCAACTAATGGGATCAATAATTGATCCAGAACTCAATTTAATAATGATATCTGGCATTGTTGAACTGCCCTTAAGAAATGTGGTAATTCCAACAGTGAATACTCCGATAAGCACAGCATTCATACCGAGTGTCATGATGAGAGGGTTCATCCCAAATAATCCAACGGCAAGTCCGTTAATTGTGCCGATAAGTATGCAATACAAAGTTGCATACAAAATTGCTAAACCTAATCCAGATGATGACTTAATACTGACAATAAAAGCAGCACCAGTTGCAATCATTGCAATCGAGAGATCAATTCCACCAGTGAGCATACATATCGTCTGACCTGCGGCTAAGAGACCTAATGGAACAGCAAGTTGTAAAGTGACGCCGATTGACGAAATTGTAAAAAAGTAGTGATCTACCAGGCCAGTTACCACGAACAAGGAAAAAAGTATTCCCCAGAGACTTAACATCGCAACTGAAAAGCGGCTTTGGACTTTCTTAAGAATGTTGCTCATTTACTTCTTCTTTCCGCGATTGCGAATTAAACCGCCGGCAAGTACAACAACGATCGTGAGAGCTCCTGTAATAATCTGGCTATAGGCAGGATCAATCCCGTAGTTCAAAAGTATTGTTGGTATAAAATACAAAATTAATGCTGCAAGCGCGGGGCCAGTAAGTCCTCCAACGCCGCCAGAAAGTGCGACGCCACCCAATACGGCCCCTGCAACGGAATTAAGAGTGGCGGTATTGCTGATGCTGGCAAATGGACTTCCGCTGAGTGTTATAGCCGTAAGAACGATGCCAGAAATCCCTGCAAATAGCCCTCCCGTCGCATAAAGCTTGATACGTGTCAAGTCAACGTTAACGCCTGAAAGAAATGCTGCATCTTTATTTGAGCCAATTGCAAACATTGCGATACCCATGCGACTGCGATACAAGGGGATCCAAATAATTAGCAATGGCAAAATTAATACAATGAGCGGCGGAAGGAAAGCAGAGCCTTTACCAGAAATGAGATGAGCAAGGGTCAAATTCATCCCACCTCCAGGTGAAGGTTGGATATACATGGCGAATCCAATAAGAATAAAACTAGTTGCAAGGGTCACGATGATGTCAGCAATCTTCGACCTCGAGATTATTAAGCCGGTTAATGCTCCAACGCATACTGAAACAAAAAGCAAGGCTAACGTTAACACAATCGCAACACCAAAGCTTTTGTTCGCCATAAAGCGTGCTGCTAGGCAATTTATCAAGACCGCCTCTGCACCAATTGCTAAGTTAATTCCCCCGCCAATAATTATGATTGCTTGTCCCATAGAAAGCAAGGCAATAGGGAGAATTCCTAAAAGAATAGTACGTACTTCATAGGAACCAAAAACTGGCAGGCGATTAATCTGCCAAGTCCCTAATCCTAGAGCAATTATAACAATGCCGATATTCCATGACTGACGCTTGATCTTTATTAAGTTCATTTACTTGCTCACAATTCCATGTGCGGCGCTCAACAATGATACTTCATCACATTTTTCAAAAGGCAAATTTGCTTGGACTTTTCCTTCGTACAGAACAATGGCTCGATCACATGATAATTGAATTTCTCTCAGCTCTGAAGTAAAGAGGAGGACGGACTTCCCTTGATCAGAAAATGTACGTATTAGATCATAAATTTGAGCTTTAGTACCTACGTCAATACCGCGCGTAGGATCAAAACATAGTAGTAAGTCAAAACCGGTTGTAACCCAACGACCAATTGTTACTTTTTGTTGATTGCCACCTGATAATCGCTTTACTTGTGACTTAGCTCGTGTATCTATTTCTAAGCTTTGAACCGCTCCATCAACCTTTAATTCTTCTTCACCAAAATTAATCTTTCCCCAACGGCGCATTCCTCGATATCTGGTTAGCGCTAAATTCTCTCTTATCGAACGCTGAGGCATTAATGCAGTCTTGCGATCACCAGGAACATATGAAATTCCGTATGAAATTGCATCACTTGGGTGATGGAACGTCACCTCCTCGCCGTTCACAAATAATTTACCACCTGTTGGCTTACTGGCCCCTGCAAGAATTTCAAAAAGCAAATCCTGTCCTTGCCCTTCTAGGGCGGCAACCCCGAGTACCTCGCCACGCTTGATCGTAAATGAGACATCTTTAAGTTGTTTACCGCCAGAAAGAGATTCAACTCTCATAAAATCATCGGTAGCAATTTTATTTTTTTGCTTTGTACTATGAGTAGCAAGGACATTTTTGTCGCCTAGCATGGCAGCGACTATCCGTGCCTCACTCCCTTGGGTCGCGTCGAATGTGTCAACATTGGTTCCATCGCGTAAAACAGTGGCACGATCACAAATCTCTTCAATCTCTGCCAGTCTGTGCGAGATAAAGATAACTGACTTTCCGCGGGCTTTGTGAGCTCCCATTATTGATATTACTTTTTCAGCCATATCAATCGGAAGTGCTGCGGTAATTTCATCAAGTATTAAAAGCTCTGGGTCATGTGCTAGTGCACGTGCTAAATCGATCATTCTAAGAATTGGTAACTCTATGTCACTTGCTAATTGATTCAAATCTACTGACAATCCCATAGCTGAAATCTCAAAAAGAAATCGATCTTTATCTGTATCGGTCAAATATAAATTACGTTGGATTGATATGTCAGGAATGAGCGCAGGATCTTGGAAAACTGGTGCAATACCATTTTTACGAGCATTGTCAGGCGATGAAAAGGCTACTTCTCTGCCATTAAGTTCTATGAGGCCCTGATCCCCACTAATTACACCCGTCAATATTTTTACGAGAGTCGACTTACCCGCCCCATTCGCTCCCAGTAAAGCATGTATCTCTCCTGGTGATATGGAAAAATTGGCATTACGCAGTGCAACAACTGAACCATACGATTTGGCCAGATTTGAAATTTTTAATAGGGCTTGCTGACTCAAGATTCTCCTCTTAATTATTACTTGTATCAAACCAAGAGGAATCCCGAATAAATTCGAGATTCCTCCGGATTCTCACTGTTTATTTAGAATATTCTAAATATCAGCTTGTTGTTTCTGGATCATCTTGTGGGGCACGGCAACGGAACAACTGCGCTGCGTTGAATGTCGTGTAACCCGGTAATGAGATCGTTGATGAGAAGTTTGCATCTTGCGCTGCAAAATACAACGAGTCGATAAGTGTCTTATCGTGGGCATATGTCAGCGCAACAGGATGCAAAAGATTTTTTGCAGCAACTGTCTTGCCATCAAGTTCGTCTACAGCAACTTTAAGAGCTGCTCCACCAACGATTGCTGGGTTTGGAACAATAATTCCAACGAAACCCTTGCTTGCAAGGCTTGCAGTCATACCAACAAACTTATTGTTGTCAGCACCAACTACTGGAATGTACTTGCCCTTAAGGCGTGTTTGCATTGCTTGAACAACAGGGTAGTCAATACCTGAAGTCCATACACCTTGGAATTTTCCTGGTGCTAGCAATTGGTTAGCAAGTTGACCGCCCTTGGTCCAATCCCACCCTGTGAAAACTTCCTTGGTTACGTGAAGGTTTGGATACTTTGCAATAACAGAACGGAATCCAGTATCACGATCCGTATCTGCACCTGCACCAGAGGCTCCACGCATATACAGAATATTGCCCTTATAGTTCATAGCTTTTGCAAGGGCGGTAGCACCTACTGCTCCATAAGCAACTTGATCATTTGAGACCAAAGTTGTATTTGGTGCAGTGATGGAGTTATCGACAGCAATCACTTTGATGCCAGCAGCAACAGCTTCTGCGATCGCAGGATTGTTGGCTGATGTATCACCAGAGTTAATAATGATTGCATTCACACCTTGTGTGATGAGGCTGCGTACGTCTGCTGACTGACCAGCAGAGTCTGTATTACGTGAGAGAACTGTAACTTTTGCAACCTTGCCGCTAAGAGTTGCCTCTGCCTTGATTGCGCAGACCATCTCTTCACGCCAAGCGTTACCCGCCCAGCTGTTACTAACACCAATTTTATATGTACCAGCTGCATCAGCAGGTGAAAGAACACCTGACATCGTCAAGACGAGACCAACTGCAGAGGCAATAGCAAAACCAGCCTTAAAACGTTTATTACTTAGCTTCATTGCTTTCCTTTCGTTATTGTGCTTTCAAAACAATTCTTACTTATTTAAAGCAAGAATTCAATGGTTTTACCATTTTGTTATAGAAAATATATAAACAGAGGAGCTCGCTTATATATCTTTTAACTTATGCTTTCACCTCCCAATTGGTGGAAGCACCAGTTAAACGTAGTGACACCCTGCGGGCGTGTTCGGCATAAGCAGCGTCAAATAAACGCTCGCTCTCTTCTGTGCCAACAACCGAGGGGCTGCTTATCACCTGTGGGGTGATTCCGTGGCGGACTAAATAATCTGCAACCTGCACTTTAATTTCATTAACAACAGCAATCGCAGTGATAGATGAGCCGGGGCCCACTGGGGTTGCTAGCCCAGGTATATGAATGAGTGCGTCGCCGACGGGTACCATTAAATCAATGACAAGATCGGCATTATCAGAAAGTGTTGTTCCCGATGAATGTGTTGGTTCTCCGAACTTATTCTGCGCAACCGATGTCACGGCAATTACCTTTATACCTTGTGCACGAGCACCACGGGCCATTTCAATCGGTACTGCGGTTTTTCCACCAACGCTAAAAACCATTAAGATATCCTGAGATTTAAAATCCCAATTTTGTAAAATCTGATCAGCAAATCCCTCTACCCGCTCAATAAACATCGCTTGGCGTTGACCATTGGACCCAACAACTTGAGTATGAAAAGTCATCGAGAGTTCAGCCAGCGGATTAAATCCTGGAAACGACCCATACCTAGGAAACATCTCCTCTATAGACATGCGAGAGTGACCTGTTCCAAATAAATGAACGACACCGTCAGCTGCAATAGACTCTGCTGCCCAAAGAGCTGCTTGGGAAATTGCCTCTCCCTGCGTAACTAGGAGATCTGAGAGTAACTTTTGTGCGGTACGAGTCCACGAACCAGCAAGGCTGCTCGATGTTAGATCTCCTTCAAGGTGTGATTCCATTACGCTCCCTGTTTCGTGTATATTTACTTTAAATGTCTATACCAATCTTAGGGAAATGGGTGTGGTTTTGTGAAGGGCCCAGGGCAAGAAAAATCAAGAAAGATTGAGCACCTATATCAAGAAATTGAAGGCTGGCTCCGTAAGAAAGTAGCCCAGGGCAAGACTGGCGACTCTTTACCCTCGGAAGTAGATATCGCTGCCAAGTTTGAGGTAAGCCGGATGACAGCTCGACATGCCGTCATGAATTTGATGCGAGAAGGGCTCGTGGATCGCAAGCGAGGGGCAGGTACATTCATCGCGGAGAAGCCACTCCACCGGCGTGAAGGCGTGCTCCTCTCATTTACCGAAGATATGGCTCGCCGAGGTTTAGCCCCGAGCTCAAAAATGATCTCTGGAAAAATTGAAGCTGCATCTGAAAATGACAAATCTGCTCTAAGTTTAGGCAAAGATGCCAAATGTATTGTTGTTAAAAGAATTCGTTTAGCAGATAACAGACCATTAGCCTTAGAACGTGTAGCCCTTGTCCCTGCGGCGAGTGAAGTCCTAAAATATGATTTAGAGAACGGATCACTTCACGAGGCACTTCGGCATATTGGACTTGCTCCAATCGTAGCAAATGGTTGGTTAAGTGCTCGGGTAGCCAGCGCATCTGAGGCCAAATATTTAGAAATCTCCGTGAAGTCGCCGTTATTAATAGAGACAAGAATTATCGAAGATATAGATGGCAATCCACTTGAATTTACAGAAACAGCATATGTTGCAACACGTTACGTTGTGGATATCAGGTTGAATTTAGCGCCTGCATTTATCACACCGTTTAACGCGGCACCTATTGAACCTGCGTAAATTCCTAACGCTGCTGGTACTATTTTTATAGAATCTATTGGAGTAAGTTTTGATCGCTCTTGTGCTTCCTTAAGAATTAGTTTAAGAAAGAAATCACCAGATTGCGCTACACCTCCTCCTATAATAAAAATTTCCGGAGAGAGAACCGCCATGACGTTAGCAATACCAATACCAAGCCACTTTGCTGCCTCTTCAAATGCCTCGATCGCTTTCCGATCACCACTCATAGCTCGGGCGAAGGCCTCTTCTGGAGTATTGGTTCCAGCCCCTCTTGAAATTGCACTTGCTGATGCCATTGTTTCAAGACAGCCTTGAGCACCACACCCACACATTTCCCCCTCAGGGTTCACAATTTGATGCCCAATTTCACCGGCTCCAAGAGTCGACCCCAAGTGAATTTTCCCATCAATCACAATTCCTCCGCCAACGCCAGTACCTAGGACAATGCATGCAACAGGGCTTTTGCCTTTTGCCTGGCCAGCATGTGCTTCAGCCAATGAAAATGCCCTCGCATCATTCAAAATAAAAACAGGAATATTGCAGAGCGCTGCTATCGGGGCTTTCATTGGTTGGTTTTCCCAGTTGCCCGGTAAGTTCGGAAATAAAAGTATTTCCCCTGTTGCGTGGTTGAAAATCCCCGGAACGGCAACGCTAACTGCCTCAACATCATGATACTTCTCGTTGATATAGTAATTAGCAGTTTGTGCTAACAAATTCACTACATACTCTGGGCCTTTTGATGCATCCGTAGGTATCGAAAGGTTTTCAATCACCCTACATTCAAAATCAATAATTTCTAGCACGCAGATTTTGATATTTGTCCCACCAAGATCCAAACCTAAAAACTTAGTCACGGCCAAATCTTGTCACATATTCGTCCAACATGACAGAAGTTGTTGTAGCTCCAGAACGTGTTACCCCAGCGTCGAGCATATCTATCAAGGCATCCAGAGTCCGAACACCCCCTGCACTCTTTACTTTGATATGTGGCGATACGCTCTTCTTCATTAGCCTAACATCCTCTAATGTTGCCCCTGTCGGTGCATAGCCTGTTGAAGTTTTCACATACTGAGCGCCAGCTTTTTCAGTTAATTGACATGCGATGACTTTTTCTTCATCTGTGAGATATGCATTTTCTAAAATTACTTTGACCATTTTTCCTGATGCAGCGCCCACAACAGCTGCAATGTCTCGCTCAACTTCGACGTAATCACCGGACTTAAGGAGTCCAATGTTTAGCACCATATCAATCTCTGTTGCACCGTCGATTACTGCCTTTTGAGTTTCAAAAACTTTTGTCGCTGTAGCCGAGGAGCCGTGTGGAAATCCAACTACGGTACCTACTGCAACATCAGTTCCATTAAGAAATTCAACACAAAAGTTGACGTCACTTGGCTTACAGCACACAGATGCCACATTGTATTGTTTCGCAATCTCGCAGCCTTCAGCTACCTGAGCTCTTGTCATTTCAGGCTTGAGCAACGAATGGTCAATAGTCTTTGCAATTGTCTCATATGAATATTTTGGATGTGCCATCGATCTCTTCCTATCTACCTGAAATAGTGGACCATCCACCATCAATAGTTAATATTTGACCCGTTATTGACTTATTCTCCATCAGAAATAAAAAACCATCTACCACATCTGAGATTGGAAGTTGGGCCCCGGCCAGAGGTTGTTTGTGTTTGGTAAATTCCACTATTTCTGGATTGGTAGCGGCCCGAGCTGCCATTGGAGTGGCCACTAATCCTGGTGCGATTGCATTTACTCGGATATTGCTTCCCACATATGAAGCAGCTAATGTCACCGTAAGCCCAGCGATGCCAGCCTTTGAAGTCGAATATGCATGTGTCTGGAAAAATTCGGGCGATGGTGACGCTGCCAACACCGAACTGGTGAGGGTCAATGATCCTCCCCCATTTTTCATTAATGCTTTTAACGCCTCACGCGCGGTCAAAAATGTAGTTGTTAAATTAAGCTCAATGGTTTTATCCCATGCTTCACGAGAAATTTCATGCAGTGCACCATCTCCAAAACTTCTTCCAGATCCACCAGCAATCGCAACTACATCTGTAATAGGCCCAAGTAATTCAGAGGCTCTCTGAAATCCAGCTTCTACTGCCGCTTCATCACGCAAATCAATGGGATCAAAACCTAATAAACTAGGAGCGTGTGTCATCAGATCTCTGCCCTCAGATTCTTCCCCACCTAATACAAAAGTATTAACTCCCTGCCGGTCGAGAGCTTCCACTAAACCAGCGGCTATACCCCGACTCCCAGTTACAACTACTTTTCGCTGGGTCTTCATGGACAAAAATTATCATAAATGCAAAAAGTTGTCTATACTACTTTAAAATTCTACAGAGTGGCTCGGGCTTGCGCTCCGATTAGTTCCCAGTTGTTCGCGGTAATTTCTTTCGATGGTGCGACCCACGAACCTCCCACGCACACCACATTAGGTAAATCCAGATAATTCTTATAGTTGCCAACATTGACACCGCCAGTTGGGCAAAACTTCATGGTTGCCAGAACCGATGAGATACTTTTTAAGTAATTCAACCCTCCGGAATCCTCCGCAGGAAAGAATTTAGCAACATTCACATCATTTTCTAATAAGTACATTGCTTCGGATACCGTAGAACAACCTGGCAAAAATGGAATACTACTTACTTTAAAATATTGTAAAAGCGAAGGCGTTATACCTGGTGAAACAAAAAACTGTGCCCCTGCATGAAGTGCTTCTTCTGCCATAGAGGTATTAAGGACCGTACCTGCCCCGACTATCGCTTCTGGAACTTCTTGTGCAATCAGCGTTATTGCTTGCAATGCAGCTTCGGTACGTAACGTTATTTCAATCTTACTGAGCCCCGCTGCAATCAATGTTTGTGCAAGTTTTACTGCTTGGCTTGAATCATAAATTGTCACAACCGGAACGACTTTTTGAGTGCTCCAAAAACTGATGTCTTTCACAATTCCTCCATTTAGGGCAAATCTAACAACTTCAACCAATTTTGTCACCTAAATGGTGTCTATCTACTCATTTCATATAGTACGGCACGATAAATATAGAAAGAGGAGACTAACCAGTGAGTTGAAAATAACCTAAGCACAGTAAAATTCTTAGTGGGTTGTAAATGACCTACCTTTATCAAAACCTACACCTTACTTTAAATCACAGAAGAGTTGATAGCTATCCCAAACTAGTTGTTCTACGGGGTGCTTGAATAACGGTCATACACCTTCCCAAATCAAACAAATCTCTATTGCTGATGGCATTCATACTTGTCATCATTGGCGGGGAAGGTCTCACAATCGCACATAGGATTGCAGTAACACCACATTATTAACGTGCCCCGAGTGGGGGTCGAACCCACACTTGGAGGATTTTAAGTCCTCTGCCTCTGCCATTGGGCTATCGGGGCGCACGTGAAAAACAGAGTCTACTAG
>CAIUHY010000073.1 GCA_903899145.1 uncultured Actinomycetes bacterium | reverse complement strand
TATGTGAAGGAGCGTCGTAGCGAAGCAGAAGCTTCCAAGATTCTTGCCGATGCTTTGTCAAAGCTACGCGGGGAAGACTAAGCCTTACTGATTAGCTCAACGAGCTGAGCAATTCCCTTTTTTCTGTTCTTTAAGTGAACTCTTAGTACTGGGAAATCTCTACTTCCAAGAGCCTGTCCATCTCCGAGTGCCTGGGCCATGAGAAGTGTGTGAAAAGAGAAATTCTGCCCTGGTATTTCAAGGTCTTGCGTATTTTCACCAGTAATTTGCAAGAAAGCTCCATTGTGTTGGCCACCTTTATGAAATTGACCAGTGGAGTGGAGAAATCGTGGGCCCCAACCGAATGTAACTCCACGCTTCATCTTCTCGGCGAGTAGTGGGCGAATTTTTGTAACATCATCATCTATTCCACGAGCCAGGTAAGCCATGATTGCCACATAATGAGAATGTATAGAAGTAAAGTTTTTGATGATTTCTTGTGCTGATGTACCTTGCGCCGCTCCGTAAATAGCCAGAACGTCATCCTCATATGAAGCCTGCAATGTAGGGACTTTTCCATCTTCCCAGTGGGCGAGTAGCGTGCCAGTACGTTCTTTTGCTTCTGTGACGTTTGGTTGATTGAAGGGATCTACTTTAAGTGAGTAACTAAGTAGGGCTGTAACCCATTCCCAAAGAATAAATTGCTCTCCTAAAGTTGCATGCACAATAATGTCTGCGGAACTTGAATCAGCAAATCCAACTTTTAATCCTGGTCCACCGATTTCTGCATCAGCAGTTTCAATGACTATAGGCAAACGACCAGTTTGATTCTTTCCGGTTGATTCAGCAATAAGCTGCTCGATCCAATCTGAAAGCCCAGGCACTTGTGAGCCAGAATCAAAAAATGCAATATTTTGTTTAGCTGCATCAAAAAGCGCAGCAGCAATTTGGACTGGCGCTGAGTTGGTTTCAGTAAATTTTTTACTTGCCGCAAAGGCATCGTCGATGAGAATAGAAATATCAACACCGATGAGCGCTGCAGGGACAAGCCCAAATGCACTCAGTGCGCTATAGCGACCACCAACATTTGGATCAGCATTAATGACTTTAAGATGATCCTCGCGAGATGACTTATCAAGAGGGGAACTGGGGTCTGTAACGATAACTAAATGATTAGCGGGGTTAAGGCCTGCATCGATTATGAGTTTAGTAAATAGCGCCTTATGAGATGCAGTCTCAATTGTTGAGCCTGATTTTGATCCAATAACGATTACAGAGCTTGCCAGATCAGATGGGATTGCCGCTCTGATCTGATCAGGATCCGTTGTGTCTAAAACTGTCAATGATTTCTTATAAGTCTTAGCAATAACTTCTGGAGCCAACGAGGAGCCACCCATTCCAGCCAGAATGACGTTCTTATGGCCAGACTGCTTTGACCAGGCAGTGAGGGCATCTAACTGGGGGAGTAACTCACGCGAATTTTGAGGTAGATCAATCCAGTTGAGCCTGACACGTGCCTCTGCCTCGGCAGATTCTCCCCAAAGGGACGAATCCTTATCGGCCAGTTTCTTTGTCATCGCATTAAGAGAAGTAAGCGTTTGTTCTTGAGCAATTTGTTTCCTGAATGAAATTTCAATCACAGTTATGAAACCGCGCTTACGTTATCAAGCAATTCCTGCCATGCATCAGCGAATTTCTTGACACCGTCTTTTTCAAGAAATGAGACAACATCATCAAAGTTAATACCTGCTGCAGATAGCGCAGCAAATAACTCAGCTGCTACTTTAAAGTTAGAAGAGACTGTGTCACCACGGACAACACCATGCTCTCGAACTTCATTGAGAGTTCCCTCTGGCATCGTATTCACACAATCTTTGGCAACTAGCTCGATGACGTAGCGAGTGCTTTCATACGCTTTATCTTTGACACCAGTTGATGCCCAGAGTGGGCGCTGTAGTTTTGCGCCAACTGTAGATAATTTCTTCCAACGATCAGAGCTAATTACCTTGAGGAATGCTTCATAGGCTAGATGGGCATTTGCAACAGCTATTTTGCCTCGAAGTGAAGAGCTAGGCGCCATTGTGTCTAAGCGCTTGTCAATTTCCCCATCAATTCGGCTAACAAAGAATGATGCGACTGAGTGAATCTCACTAATTTGTTCACCTGCAGCAACTCGTCGTTCAAGACCTCTTAGGTAGGACTCCATAACTTTCTCATATCTCTCCACTGAGAATATGAGAGTGACATTTACGCTTATGCCGTAAGCAGTCAACTCTTCTATAGCTGGCAATCCTTCTAAAGTAGCAGGAACTTTAATTAAAAGATTCGGTCTCTTAACAATATTCCAGAGTTCTTTTCCCTGGGTTATTGTCATCTGTGTTTCATGGGCAAAAAAAGGATTGACCTCAATGCTGACCCGACCATCAACACCCGAAGTACTTTCAAATATAGGCAAGAAAAGGTCACATGCATTTTTTACATCTTGGGTTGTTAGCTCGGTGACAATCTCCGCCGTGTTCTTACCTGCCTCCTTAAGAGCAAGAATGTCATTCTTGTAAAGCGCAGAACCTTTGATTGCTGCAGAGAAAATACTTGGGTTAGTGGTTACCCCCACAATATGTGATCCTTCGATCAACTTTGCAAGTGACCCACTTTGCAGACGATCTCGAGAGAGATCATCGAGCCAAATCGAAACACCTGCATGGGAAAGATCATGGAGATTATCAGGCATTACTTTCCAACTTTCTTGATCGATTTCTTTGCAGCTTCTACGACTGCTTCTTTAGTGAAGCCATACTCTTTAAATAGCGTTCCAGCACTTGCAGATGCACCAAAGTGTTGAAGGCAGATAATTTCACCAGCATCACCAACGTAATCGCGCCAGCCTTGTCCAACCCCTGCTTCAACACTCACACGTGCCTTTACAGTTGATGGCAGCACTGACTGTTTGTATGAATCATCTGTTTCGGCGAACCACTCAAGACATGGAGCGCTAATAACCCGTGCGTTAATGCCTTCTGCTTTCAAAACTTCTTGAGCTCCAACAGCAAGCTGAACTTCTGATCCAGTTGCAATTAAAAGTACATCAGGTGTTCCTTGGCAGTCCGAGAGAATATACGCGCCCTTTGCTACGCCATCGGCGCTTGCAAAGACACTTCGATCAAAGACCGGGATATTTTGTCTTGATAAAGCGAAGCCTGCTGGCTTAGCCCGCTTAACAATTTCGCGCCATGCAATTGTCGTTTCATTTGCATCAGCAGGTCTGATCATTGAAAAGTTTGGAATCAGGCGCAATGAAGCAACATGCTCAACAGGTTGATGTGTTGGACCATCTTCACCTAAGCCGATGGAATCATGTGTCCATACAAATGTTGCTGGAATGTTCATGAGGGCAGCAAGACGAACAGCACCTCGCATATAGTCACTGAATACTAAGAATGTTCCACCGAATGGCTTCGTCAATCCATGTAGAGCAATTCCATTTAGTATTCCACCCATAGCATGCTCACGGATACCGAAGTGAATAAGACGACCATATGGGTCAACATTTTTCATATCACTACTTGTTGGCAAAAATGATTGTGATCCATCGATTGTTGTGTTGTTACTTCCAGCTAAGTCAGCTGAACCACCCCAAAATTCTGGAAGCACTGTCGCAATTGCATTGATTATTTTTCCTGACGCAGCGCGGGTGGCTACATCTTTACCAGCAGGAAATTCTGGAAGCACTTTTTCCCAACCAGCAGGAAGTTCATGAGAGCGCAAACGCTTGAGTAGTTCAGCTCGGTCAGGATTAGCTACTTGCCATGCTTTAAATCTTTCATCCCACTCTGCACGCGCCGCCTTCCCTCTAGCAATTACTTCACGAGCGTGAGCAAGAGTTTGATCAGGCAGAATAAAGCTTTCATTTGGATCTAGTCCAAGCAATGTCTTGGTTGCTGCGATTTCATCTGCCCCAAGTGCTGAGCCGTGCGCTTCTGCAGTGCCTTTTGCGTGGGGAGCAGGCCAAGCGATAGTGCTGTGCATGCGAATAATGATCGGAACATCATGTGTTTGTTCTGCTTCGATCATTGCCAGCTCTAGTTTTTCGCGGTCAACATTGCCATCAGAAAGTGCCGCTACTTCGATAACTTTCCAACCATATGCACGGTAGCGTGCTGATACATCCTCGGTGAATGCGACATGAGTGTCTCCTTCAATAGAAATTCGATTATCGTCATAAATCATTTTCAAGTTACCGAGTGATTGGGTTCCGGCAAGAGAAGAAGCCTCACCACTCACCCCTTCTTGAAGATCT
>CAIUHY010000072.1 GCA_903899145.1 uncultured Actinomycetes bacterium | reverse complement strand
TCCTTCATAAGTTTTTCAATTCCGTTTACTAAACCAACTGTTGAAACAGTTACTGATCGGGCTCCAATACCTAAGCCATCAGGTTGCGGGGCAGTGATATTTCGAACAGAGCGGATCACGGCGTTGTAGTTCGCAAGTGGCTCACCCATTCCCATAAAGACAACGTTAGAAAGTCGTGTTGGTCCTCCTGGCAATTCACCTTCGGCGCATGCACGCGCCGCAGCAACTACTTGAGCAGTAATTTCACCAGCGGTGAGATTTCTCGTCAATCCTGCTTGACCAGTTGCACAAAATGGGCAATTCATTCCACACCCTGCTTGAGATGAGATACATACTGTTGTTCTATCGCTATATCTCATGAGAACACTCTCAACTAGAACACCATCATGCAAGCGCCATAAATCTTTACGAGTAGTTCCACCATCACATTCAATAGAGCGCACAAGTGTTATGAGCTTTGGCGTAAATTTCTCTGCCATAAGAGAGCGCATCTCTTTTGGAATATCACTCCAGCTCTCTGTCTCATCGTTGTAATGAGTGAAGAAGTGAGTCGCCACTTGATTAGCACGGAATGCAGGAATACCTAACTCAATCGCAAGCGCCTTTCGCCCTTCAATATCAAGATCTGCAAAGTGACGTGGTGGTTTAACTTTTTGTATTGGTTCATCAAAAACTAATTTGAGTGGATCATTGTCGCTCATGTCCGCTCCTATAACTTGTAATGTTTAATTAATTCGAAAACAAACCAAACAGCTGGTGCTGTAAAGAGTAATGAGTCAACACGATCTAAAATTCCGCCGTGTCCCGGCAAGATTGACCCCATATCCTTAATCTGAAGATCACGCTTAAGTGCTGATTCAATAAGATCTCCACACGTAGCGGTAGTAACTCCCATAACTCCAATAATTGCCCCAAGCCACCATCGGTCGTTTAAGACAAAATAAAAAACGAGTGACGCACCGACTGTAGTTGCCACAAGTGCTCCGATTAAACCTTCCCAAGTTTTCTTGGGAGAAATATGTGGGGCAAGTGGGTGTTTTCCAAAAAATAAACCTGAGAGATATGCAAATGTGTCATTGCAACTTACAAGAACAACAAGTGTGAAGATCTTGCCAATTGGATTTGTATCTTTTGCTAGCAAAAGTATGAATCCTGCTAGAAAAGGAATATAAAAGATTGCGAATACTGCCGCGGTTGATCGTTTAACAAAATCTTTTGGACTAATAATTAAAATAGAAACCATCACGTTGGGAATAGCAAAAGCGGTAGCAACGGCTAAACCGCTGACCTTGCCCCACCATGCTGCAGCTAGCAATCCAGTATTTGCAACGAGAAGAATTGATAATGGAATTTGGATACCACCACCTAAATATGCCCGCACAATTTCTCTATTTGCTAGGAGCATTGCAATCCAGACAAATACCATAAAAATATTAGGATTAATTTTTAGCGCTCCAAAAACAACTACCAGAATAGAAAGAGAGACCAAAATAGATGGGAGTAGCTTTCGACCAGCTTTCTGATTGATCGATTCGTTGAGTGAATGCAAATCATCCATATGAATAACTCTTAGGGCTAAACCTCTAAAAGTTCGCTCTCCTTATGTTTAAGTAAATCATCAATCTTGGCAACATGATCAGAAGTGTATTTTTCTAGTTCCTTTTCAGAGCGAGTTAAATCATCCTTACCCACATCGCCATCTTTTTCTAACTTCTCCATGGCTTCTTTTGCTGTACGACGAATATTGCGAATAGCTACTCGTGAATCTTCAGCCTTTGTGCGCGCAACCTTGATGAAATCTTTACGACGCTCTTCGGTCAGTTGTGGGAAATTAACTCGAATTACGCCACTGTCGTTCGCTGGATTAACACCAAGATCTGAATCGCGAATCGCTTTTTCAATAGATGCAATTGCTCCTTTATCAAAAGGTGAAATTAAAGCCATTCGAGCTTCAGGAACTTGCACCGTAGCAAGTTGACCGAGGGGTGTATAAGTTCCGTAATACTCCACCATAATCTTTGCAAACATTGCTGGGTGAGCGCGGCCAGTTCTGATGGCACCAAAATCTTCTTTTGCAATTTCTACAGCCTTCGTCATTTTCTCGTTTGCATCTGCAAGAGTTGAACTTAGATCTGCCATGTTAAATCCTCATCTGCCTTAGGAAACGAGCGTTCCGATTGAATCACCGCGTACCGCACGGGCGATATTTCCTTTATTCTTCAAATCAAAGACAACTATTGGAAGCTGATTCTCTCGGCACAAGCTAAATGCTGCTGCATCTGCAACTGCAAGAGATTTCGCAAGAACATCATCAAAGCTAACGGTGTCATATTTTTTTGCAGAAGGATTCTTACGTGGATCTGAATCATAAACACCATCAACGCCACTCTTGGCAAGCAAAAGTGCTTCTGAGCCAATTTCAAGTGCCCTTTGAGCGGCAACGGTATCTGTTGTGAAAAATGGCATACCGGCTCCTGCGCCAAAAATTACTACGCGGCCTTTTTCTAAGTGGCGAATTGAGCGACGTGGAATATATGGCTCTGCAACTTGCCCCATCGCAATCGCTGTTTGAACCCGAGTTTCGATTCCCTCTTTTTCTAGAAAATCTTGAAGCGCCAAACAGTTCATGACTGTTCCAAGCATTCCCATATAGTCAGCACGAGCGCGGTCCATGCCACGTTGCTGCAACTCTGCGCCACGGAAATAGTTACCTCCACCGACAACAATTGCTACCTGGACGCCACTGCGTACTACATCTGCAATTTGTCCAGCAATATCGTGGACTACATCAGGATCAACGCCGATGCCTTTTTCTCCACCAAACACTTCACCAGAAAGTTTAAGGAGCACTCTCTTATAACCTTTGCGGGCCATAGTGAGTGCTCCTTATCTCTAATTATTTAATGAAGAACGCTGTGCTGAGGTTACTGTCCAACTCGGAAACGGTGAAATGCCGACACGGCAGTTTTTGCCTCATCGAGCACCTGTTGCACGGTCTTCTTGGCATCCTTAGCGAAAGCCTGCTCAAGTAAGCTGACTTCCTTCACAAAACCAGTGATTCGTCCTTCAACAATCTTTGCAATTGCAGCATCTGGCTTACCCTCATTACGGGCAGTCTCTTCTGCAATATGACGCTCACTTGCGATCGCATCAGCAGGAATAGCCTCGCGATTTACATACTGGGGAGCAAATGCTGCGATGTGCTGAGCAATATCTTTACCTGCCTCTGGCGCAGGAGCACTCATCTGAACAAGCACACCAACTTGTGGTGGCAAATCTGGATTTGTGCGGTGTAGATAGAGCGCAACCGGTGAACCATCAAGGACTGCAATGCGGCGAAGTTCAATCTTCTCTCCCAGTGTTGCATTTCCTTCATCGATACGTGCCTGAACAGTTAGGCCAGATGGCAATGTTGACTCTAGGAACTTAGCGAGATCTGCAATCTTGGCTTGTGCCAAATGATTGAGAAGCTCATCTGCAAGTTCTTGGAATCGATCACCCTTTGCTACGAAGTCTGTCTCACAGTTAAGTTCGAGCATAACTCCGAGATTTCCCTCTGCTTTTGCAATGACTAGACCATTTGAAGTTGTGCGACCTTCACGCTTGGTGACGCCCTTTAAACCCTTGACGCGAATTATGTCGATCGCTTTTTGGAAATCGCCATCTGCCTCATCAAGTGCCTTCTTGCAATCGAGCATTCCTGCTGCAGTTGCTTCACGAAGGCGTTTTACATCATCAGCTGTGTAAGCCACGAATTATTCTCCCTTTGGTTCAGTTACATCTGCTGCAGGTGCAGTGATTAATTCCTTCTCCCAATCAGCCATTGGCTCATCAGTAGCGGCCGCAGGT
>CAIUHY010000071.1 GCA_903899145.1 uncultured Actinomycetes bacterium | reverse complement strand
TCCATAAATTCTCAGGCAATGAAGGCATAATCCCACTATGCACAATCAATTGATCAAGTTATCTGCAGTGGTATCCACTTCACTTATCTTTTTCAGTCAGAGCACCCCCGCGCAAGCGCTCACTGTGCCTGCTAACTTTGTAAAATTAGCATCATCCCCGGCCTTAAATCACCCAGGAATTATTTTGATTGACCCCAGCACCAAAGAGACAATTTTTTCTGATGCAGCCGATGTACGAAGAGCGCCTGCTTCCTTGCTCAAACTATTCTCCATGACAACAGTTCTTAATGCTTTTAGTCCTGATAAAACTTACACAACAACGATTAGTTCAACTAATAATCCACATAATTTTGTTGTCCTTGGCGAAGGCGATCCTTGGATAACTGCAAGTGCATTTGAAGCTGACAAGTACCACCGATCTTTTTCACCTAGTCTCATAAAGGCAGTGCTCAATCAAAATCCAAAACTACGCTATATGACTTTGGAATATAGCGGTGTTTATACACAGGATCTAGAAAAGCTTGTTTCCTATTATCGTGGCAGAGTTCGTATTCATCTTAAGCAACTCACTTCACCATCACTTGGAAAGTCACTTGCAATTAGTTCAATCGAACATATTACTTCGCCAAAGCTTTCAGATATCGTTGAGTTTTGTTTGTTATGGAGTGATAACGTTTTAGCAGATCGACTAGCGCGCACCGCGGCAGTAAATATGGGATTTGGTAACGATACAACTGGTATTCAAGCAGCTTTTGAAAAAGTTATGGGCCAATATAATATTCCTTCTGATGGATTAGTGATCGAAGATGGAAATGGGCTTTCTCATAAGACGCGTGTAACAACTCGCCAAATTGCGAATTTGCTTATGGTGATCCGTGATAATCCACAATATCGAGTTATTTATGATGGTCTTCCGCTAGCGGGAGTGAGTGGAACGCTCAAGGACCGCTTTGTTACCGATGCACCCAATGCAGTTGGATTAGTTAAAGCTAAAACAGGAACGCTGAGCACAACTGTTAGCATGGCGGGCTATGTCATGGTGGGATCAGAGCAGTATATTTTTGCGATTGTAGCCGACCATATTCGCAAACATTATGCTGATGCTCAGGCTGCGATGGTGACTATCGACAAGATGTTAGGCACGATCGCCCACGCCTAAATACCTTAAATTATGGTTACTATGCCGTTATGAGCCAATTCAAGGCCTCCTCATATGTTGCGCTGATGAAGTTACGCGTTGTAGAGCTGTTGCTAGTCACAACGCTTCCTGCACTTTTTCTTGCTACTTACGCTTCTAACCATGCCCATAAATACCCATCGCTGAAGATCACAATTGCCACACTCATTGGTGGAACTCTTGCTGCCGGAGCAGCAAATGCTTTTAACATGATCATTGAAGTTGAATCTGATCGATTAATGCGCAGAACTGATAAGCGTCCAATTGTAAAAGGTGAAATAAGTGAATCTGCCGCAACTACTTTCGCAGGAGCCCTCACTCTTATTTCGTTAGTTATTTTTTGGATTTTTACTACACACCTTGCAACACTTTTGACCGTTATAGCAATTTTATTTTATGTTTTTGGATATACGATTTGGCTTAAACGAAGAACTTCTCAAAATATTGTCTGGGGAGGAATTGCTGGGTGCATGCCTGTATTGATCGGATGGGCTGCAGTAACAAACTCACTTTCACTCACAGCGTGGCTATTTTTTGGACTAATTTTCTTTTGGACTCCACCGCACTTCTGGGCGTTAGCTATCAAATATAAAGATGACTATCAGGCGGCTGGAATCCCTATGCTTCCAGTTGTTGCTTCAATCAAGTCAGTACAAAAGCAGATGTGGTTTCACTCGGTTTTCATGTTTGGCACATCTCTTGCTGTTTTATGGTCAGCGCATATGCCAATATGGATTTGGGTAATAACAATCCTTATCGCAATCGGATTCATGGCTCAGCTCATAAAAATAGGCGGGATTGATTCGGGGGCATCAGCAGCAAAGTTATTTCAGTGGTCAATTACTTATTTAAGTATCTACTCGCTACTACTTGTTATTGGCGTTCTAGTTGCTAAACCATGAGCAACTTAGCAATTTCAGTTTCAGAGCTTTCCAAAGTTTACGGCGACCGTCAGGCGGTATCTCAAGCTTCATTTGAAGTTCCAGTAGGTTCAATTTGTGGTTTTGTCGGGCCCAATGGTTCGGGCAAAACCACAACTATGCGAATGCTTCTTGGACTCATCAAGCCAACGCATGGCACAGGAACCGTACTAGGAGAAGATATAAAGCAACCTGAAAAATATTTATCCCATGTGGGGGCGATGATTGAGGGCCCTGCTTTTTATCCAGCCCTTTCAGGCGCCGAGAATTTACGTGTTCTTGCATCAATAGGAGGTTTCAGCCAAAAAAAAGTTTCTACACTGCTTGAGCAGGTTGGTCTTGGAGATCGTGGTGATTCAAAATATAAAACATATTCACTTGGCATGAAGCAGCGTTTGGGTATTGCAGCGGCGCTTCTTCCGCAACCAAAATTACTTGTTTTAGATGAACCTACAAATGGTTTGGACCCATCGGGCATTCAGGAGATCAGAAATCTTATTAAAGAAATGGCGAAGTCCGGAACTAGTATTTTTGTCTCTTCACATTTACTCAGTGAACTAGAGATGATTTCCGATCATTTGGTGATGCTCCGCGAAGGCAAAGTAATTTTTACTGGTCGTACGCATGATTTACTCGCCGCTCAGAATCCATTACTTGTTGTGAGGCCAGAATTTGCAGTGGATCTTAATAAATTAGTTGAGATTGCAACAAAATATGGCAAGAAGCTAACGGTTGCCGATGGTGCAATTACTATTTTCGGTGCCAATGACTGGGCCCCTGCATTTAACAGACTGGCATTTGAATCTGGGATTACTCTGGCAGCTCTTTCTGTTATTCAACCAAGTTTGGAAGAGACATTTTTTGAAATGACAGGTGAGTAAATGATAAGAATGATGTTTGGTGAACTGCGCAAGCTGCGTCGTAAAACTTTGCTCATTCCAACTTTAATTGGCGTTGCCTTGTTGACTGCTTTCTTTACCTCTTTTGTATTTCTAAGGGTTCATTCAGGTAAACCAAATGGAGCTCGTGGCGTTCTCATTACTAACGATTTCTTAAGTGGTAAAAATGGCCTTGTATATGGTTTTCAGATTATGGGTTTCTTTTTAGGAATAGTTGCTCTCTGTGTTTTTGCTTCACAAACTGCTCAAGAGTATTCCTTAGGAACACTGAGAAATATTTTGGTGCGCCAGCCGTCCAGACTAAAAATTCTTATGGGAAAGTATTTTGCTATGGCTTTTTTTACAATTTGGCTTGAAATTGCATCAGCAGTATTTGCACTGAGTATTTCTTTTGCGCTTGCCCCACATTCAGCAATTAGCACGAGGGCTTGGTTAACAACACCTGGTCTCCAACTTTTAGGGGAAACATTTATTAATATTTTTCTTGGAACACTGGCATTTGGAACTCTAGGAATGATTCTCGGTCTTTTATTTAGATCACCTATCACTTCTATTTCAATCGGAGTGCTCTGGTGTTTAATTCTCGAAAATATTTTAGGCGCTGTAATCTCATCAACTACAAAATGGTTACCTGGAGCAAACTTTGCAAACATATCGCAGGGCGGGACGTCAATTATTAGCTATGAACGTTCATTAGTGACTTCTGGGACTTATTTGCTTTTTGGCGCAATAGTTGTCGCAATACTTTTTAAAAATCGAGATGTATCTAACTAGCGACACAGTTTACTCTCAGGTGTAAAAGCACTCTCATCGCTGGCCAATCACTTATCCTTATGTGATTCCTTCCCCAGGGGGCTATTTCAATGATTTCAAAGCGGACACACCGTAAAGCGAAGGCGGCCATCGCCCTATTCGCTTTATTCGTGTTTATTCCCCAATCTACATTTGCAGCTACGCCATCACCAAAACCAAAAGCACCAACGAAGGCCGAGATTGCTGCTGCTCAAGCGGCAGAAAATGCGAAAGCTCAAGCAGCGGCTGATGCACAGCACAAATTAAGTTCTGCAACAAATGTTTTGCAGAAACTTACAGTCAAAGCACAAGTTGCAAAATCAAAGTTGGTACATGCACAAGTTGCACTCTCTTTAGCAACACAACAAGCCAATACGGCAGCTGCCCACGCAGCCTTAACTGCAGTAGCCGTTGTGGAGGCCAATAAAACAATTGGGCGCATGGCATCTAATGCTTATATAAACGGTGGAGGATTTACTTCTCTCAATAGTGTTCTAGAAGCGAATGGTCCACAAGATCTTATTGATCGACTCGGGATGCTTAATCAAGTTGGGGCATCAGACTCAATTGCACTTTCACGGTATAAATCGGCACTAGTAATTGCCCAAG
Source organism: uncultured Actinomycetes bacterium (assembly GCA_903899145.1). GTDB lineage: Bacteria > Actinomycetota > Actinomycetes > Nanopelagicales > Nanopelagicaceae > PALSA-747. The sequence goes on along the minus strand of CAIUHY010000071.1, from coordinate 2,573 downwards.
CTGCAAAAGTTGCTGCAACCCAGGCAAAAGCTGTGCAAGCAACAGCGACGGCAAAGGTAGCTACGGCAAAAGCAGAGGCAGATTCTGCAAAATCTGCGCAGCAATCAGAAGTAGATAAACTTAAAGCCGAACAGGCCCAAATAATTATTGAACTACAAAAGGCTCGTAATTTTAGAATTACCCTGCAACAGCAACTTGCGCTCTCCCAATTAGAAGAATCAAGTGCAAATACTGCTGCGCACACTTCTGGCCAATCAAAAGTATGGCCTGATCGAGGTTTCACCGGTCGCTTAACAATTCGTTCTACGGCTGCCAGTAGAGCTGCTGCGGTTGATTTTGCAAAGGCACAAGTACTTGCTCGCAAACCATATGTGTGGGGAGCCCAAGGGCCGAATAGTTTTGACTGCTCAGGCTTAGTTTATGCAGCATATAAAGCAGCCGGTTTGGGTTATCCAGAGTGGTCACGCCTAAATGCAGCTCTTTACTTTGTTGCCTCACAACGCGTCCCATTTAGCCAGCTAGTACCGGGAGATTTACTTTTCTATTCTTATGATGGAAGTGTTCAAAATATTCATCACATAACAATTTATGCAGGAAACGGAATGATGTGGGAAGCAAATTCAAAATCTAAAGGATTGCTATTCTCTAACATGTACAGCATCGCAGGTTTAATGCCATCGGGCGGACGTGTTTAATACATGAAATCAACACTTGTTTTACGCCAAGCTGTGAAACCATGGTTGGAGAAGGCAAGCGCTAGGGTTTTAATTGGAGTATCAGGTGGCGCTGACTCACTCGCACTTGCCGTTGCAACTCATGAAGAAGCTCAACACAATGGTGTTGAAGTTATTGTTTTAGTTGTTGATCATGGCTTGCAAGAAGGTTCTGAAAAGACTGCGCAGAGCGCAGCAGATAATTTAAAGAAAATTGGGTTAGAGAAGATTGAAATTGTTCGAGTGAATGTTGAAATAGTTGATGGTTTAGAGGCATCTGCCCGCCGTGCTCGTTACGGCGCATTTGAAGAGGCAATTATAAGATACTCACCAGATTTCTTTTTCTTAGCTCACACGAAAAATGATCAAGCTGAAACAGTTTTGCTTGGACTTGCACGAGGATCTGGAACAAGATCATTATCTGGAATGGCAGAGGATAATGGAATTTACATTCGCCCTATTCTTCATATTGATCGTGGCACTACTGAAGAAGTGTGCCGGGAAAATAATTTGACAGCATGGGTTGACCCACATAATTCTGATGAGAGTTATGCACGAGTACGTGCAAGAAAGAATGTATTGCCTATTCTAGAAAAAGATCTAGGACCAGGAATTATTGATGCACTTTCAAGAAGCGCACGAATTCTGCGTGAAGATGCAGATGCACTTGATCATTACGCTGATGATTTTTTGAAAGCAAAGAACAGTGAGGATCTTGACGCTGAGCTGCTGGCAGCACTCCCTAAGGCAGTTCGCAGCCGGGTGCTACGCAGGGTGATCCTCACTGCCGGCTCCCCAACGGGCTCGATTACTGCCCATCATGTGGCTGCCGTAGAGGCGCTGATCACAGCCTGGCACGGGCAAGGGGAAGTATCTCTCCCGGGTGGTGTGAAGGTAGGACGAATTTCGGGCAGACTTTCGCTCTCACAGGGATAGCAAGTCCGGCCAGAAGGCCGGGATTACTTCATAGGAGAGCAACGTGGATCTTGGAACAAGTGGCGCAGATATAGAACGCGTCGTAGTGACACATGAACAGATCCAAACTCGTATTGCTGAATTAGCTCGCGCAATTGAAAAAGATTATGAAGGTAAAGAACTACTTGTTATTGGAATTCTTAAAGGCGCCGTTATGACTATGGCTGACTTTGTTCGCACACTTAACCGACATGTTGAAATGGACTGGATGGCTGTTTCATCATATGGATCAGGAACTAAGTCAAGTGGTGTTGTGAGAATCCTTAAAGATTTAGATCGTGACATTACAAATAAGCATGTTCTCATTATTGAAGATATCGTTGATACAGGTCTAACGCTTTCTTGGCTGAAAGCAAACCTTGAATCACGCGGAACTAAGACTGTTCAAATTTTAACAATGCTCCGTAAGCCTGATGCCGCAAAAGTTGAAGTAGATGTTAAATATGTTGGATTTGATATTCCAACAGAGTTTGTTGTTGGTTACGGGCTTGACTACAACGAGCGATATCGGAATCTGGATTTTATTGGAGTCTTAGCAAAGCATGTGTACTCATGAGCACAGGAAAAGAGAAAAAGAAGTTGACAGATAAAAAGAAACTGACTGATAAAAAAATTCAAGTTCCTCGTAAGCGAATCCGGAAAATAGTTCGGGGTCCACTATTTTGGATTGTCATTGCCCTTCTTTTTGTCATAGCTTTTGGAAAAATTTCTAGTAGTGGCGCCACATATACAAGTGTCGACACTTCAACAATTTTGGCTGAAATTTCTCAAAACAAAGTTGAGTCAGCCCTTCTTATTGATAAAGATCAACGTATTCAGTTGATCTTAAAGTCTGGAACTACAGTGCAGGGCTCTTCACATATCCAGGCAAATTATGTTGCGAAC
>CAIUHY010000070.1 GCA_903899145.1 uncultured Actinomycetes bacterium | reverse complement strand
ATACTATATAGCCATCCCTCAAGGTTAACAGATATGGGTAATAACAAAACCACAGGTTCCCCTTAAACCAACTCTTCTGGACAATCATCTCCATCTAGACTAAGCACCTCGTCTGGACCAAGTGCCTCACCTAGATCAAGCACCTCGTCTGGACCAAGTACCTCGTCTAGACCAAGTGCCTCGCCTAGATCAAGCACCTCGTCTGGACCAAGTACCTCGTCTGGACCAAGTGCCTCGCCTAGGTCAAGCACCTCCTCTGGACCAAGTACCTCTCCGACTGAATCAAAAGCCTCTCCGACTGGAACAAGTACTAAGGCTGCACCTCCCCCCTTTAAAGCAGAGTTTAAATATAAAGAAGATAGCAAGGGTGCTTTGGAAGCTTTGGGCTTAGGTAGTACAGCAACTCAAGCTGAGATCAAAAAAGCTTACCACAAACAAGCGCGTGAACATCACCCAGACAAAGGGGGAGAAGAGCTTAAATTTAAACAAATAAGTAACGCCTACGCGTATTTATCGGATTCCAGTCCCAAACCAGATGCGCCAATACAATCCGATACGCGGCAACAAGGTTCATCAAACACGAATTCTCCACCACTGTTCTGCGACAATTACGATTGCCGATTGACGACAATTAGGACTGCCGGTTTTTATAGCTATTGTTAAATGACATAGATCACTTAAGGAGTGAGCAAATGTCCGGACGATGGCTTACGATAAATCAGGTGGGGATTTATATGAAATCAAGAAAAGAAGGTCAGATCCAAGTAGTTAGCGCAGCAAAATCCGGAGTCAGTGAGCGTAGTGGACGAGCAATAGAAAATGGACAGCGCATTGATCCACATACAAAGCAACGCACATGGAGGACACGCGCAGATCCATTTGCAGATGTGTGGTTGAATGAGCTTAAACCGATGTTACAACATAGCCCATCTCTTTCAGCGCTCACGTTACTTGAGCACTTACAGTCGAGCCATGGTGGAGAAGTCTTTCCAGACAACTTACTTCGTACGCTACAGCGGCGTGTTAAACAATGGTGCCATCAAGATGGACCTGCATGTGAAGTAATGTTTAGACAAGAACATGCACCAGGTTATTTTGGATTGTCTGATTTTACTGAACTAAAAGACATTGTGGTTACAATACATGGGAAGCCGTTGAGTCACCTGCTATACCATTTTCGTGTGATGTATTCTGGTTGGAGTTACATGAAAGTGATACTTGGTGGAGAATCCTATACAGCATTAGCTGAGGGGCTACAAAATGCGCTATGGAGCTTGGGTGGTGCGCCTAAGGAGCATCGCACAGACAGTTTATCGGCCGCTTTTAAAAATCTCTCTTCAGAGACCAAAGATGATCAGACAAAACAATATCATGATTTTTGTCATCATTACGGGATGACTCCAAGCCGGAATAATCGAGGGGTGTCACATGAGAATGGAGGCATTGAATCTCCCCATGGACACCTTAAGCGCCGTATTAAACAGGCTTTTTTATTAAGAAACTCGTATGACTTCGCTTCAGTTGATGCTTACCAGAGCTGGATTGAGCAGATTGTTCATCAGCATAATCGTCGTAACGCAAAAGCGGTTGATATTGAAAAACTAGCCTTACAGCCTCTTCCGACCTACAAAACAGCAGATTACACGGTGCTGCCTGCAAAGGTCAGTAGCACCAGTACGATTCAGGTTAGAGCATCACTATATACTGTCCCATCGCGCCTAGTGGGGGCCAATCTACAAATCAATTTGTATCACGATCACTTATGTTGTTACTTAGGCGGAACTTTAGTTGCCAGATTACATCGAGTTTATGGGCAAGGCAAAAAGCGGCGGGCAAGTAACGTTGATTACCGTCACGTCATTGATAGTTTGGCTAAAAAGCCAATGGCCTTTTTTGGTTCAAAGTTACGTGATGAACTGCTACCCAGCGCTCAATATAGGCAAATTTGGCAGACGATATCCTCTCTGCTACCTGCTCGTGAGGCTTCACGCCTTATGGTAGGACTACTTCATCTTGCGGCGACAGCTAATTGTGAAGCAGCCCTTGGCGAACAGGTTGCGGAGATTCTTTTAGAAGGTAAAATTCCATCACTGACGGAATTGAAGCAATTTTGGGGCATTGTAAATGTTAAATACTACCCTGTTGTGGACGTCGCGCAGCACACCCTGGAGTCTTACAATCAATTAATTCCTGTTGCACAGGAGATATCTCATGCCGTCTATTGAAACGCTACCTTTTCTGGTAAAACAACTGCGAATGCCCGCTGTTGCTAGACATTGGCATGAGCGCGCACAGTTAGCTGAAACAACACACGCTAGCTATGGTGAGTACTTAGCTGATTTACTTGAATTAGAGTTAGCATTACGTGAACAAAATCGACTTGCACGCGTCTACCGCGAATCAAAACTGCCCACTGGGAAGACCATGGCAACCTTTGCGTTTCATCAAGCGAAGTCTGTTAATCAAGCTCAGATCCAGGGCCTAGCCGAAGATCCATCTTGGGTTAAAGATGCCGAAAATCTAATATTGCTCGGGCCATCTGGGGTAGGGAAAACGCACTTAGCCGTAGCCATTGCACATAGTTTGATTGCACTAGGGGTCAAAGTGCTTTTCTCATCAACGACTTTAATAGTGCAAATGCTGCAGCAAGCAAAAAATGAACTCAAGCTTAAGGTGGCGCTAGATCGCTTGGCGCGCTTTCATTTACTAATCCTGGATGATATTGGCTATGTCAAAAAAACAGAGCAAGAAACCTCGGTGCTTTTTGAACTTATTGCGCATCGTTATGAGTCTGGTAGCTTACTTATAACTGCTAATCAGCCTTTTGGAGACTGGGATTCACTCTTTCCAGATAAAATCATGGCTGTCGCTGCTATTGACCGAATTGTACATCACTCTACGATCATTAAAGTTGACGGCGAAAGTTACCGCGCTGCTTTCTCTAAGCAAAAAAATATTAATTTGGGATCAGGAGGAAAAGGTAACTAATTTTTTTGTGGGTGACCGGCAAAGATAATTGTCGCCAACCGGCAAAGGTAATTGACGCGCGACAACTCTTCCATACTCATCAGTAACCATATAATGTTTTGCTTGCTGACCAAAAAGCTCTAACTCATCAATAAGTTCCTTGGTTTTGCTTTTTCCAATACTTGCAGAAATATCTTTCGTGCGATAAGTCTTTAATGCAACATTGAATGCGCTTACATCAAATGAGTGCTCCTGAAAGTGTCCAATAATACTTTGGAGCGCATGGATTTTGGCATGCCTCTCTCTGTGTCGGTAAAAGCCAAAACAACCATCCAGGTCGGCTTGTATTTTTTTGATGTGAGCTTCTATTTTTTCACGCATATCATGGAAATCTTGAGGCATGTGTGCTTGAGCCTCTCTAATTTTTTGTTCGCGTATGGCCGTTGCATTTTGTCCTTCTTGTAACCAAGATAAATCGTTTGATTTTCCTACTTCTGTATTTTGCATTTTAGTTGCTACAGTTTTTGCGGCTGCATGCAAGGAGATGCTATTTTCAGAAACAAATGCTTTCTCTAACCCATAGCAAGCAAAAGAAAAAGGCATAATTTCTTTATTAACGGTATCTTTTTTATAGAATAATTTATCGAATAGTGCAGACAATAACGCCCCAGGACCTGAAGTATAAACAACGCTACTTTTCAGAATCGTCATACGATT
>CAIUHY010000069.1 GCA_903899145.1 uncultured Actinomycetes bacterium | reverse complement strand
CTTAAGCGTTTAAGTTAGTCATCACGTGCTTGATTCGGGTGTAATCCTCGAATCCATACGATGACAAATCTTTTCCATACCCAGATCTCTTGTAACCACCATGAGGCATCTCTGCCACAAGGGGAATATGTGTATTGATCCATACACAACCAAAATCAAAAGCCTTAGCCATTCTCATAGCACGGCCATGATTTGTTGTCCAAACACTTGATGCAAGGCCGTAATCAACTCCGTTTGCGTACTCAACAGCTTGAGCTTCATCTTTAAACTTCTGCACGGTGATTACTGGCCCAAATATCTCATTTTGAATCATTTCATCATCTTGCCTTAACCCAGCAACCACAGTTGGGTTAAAGAAGTATCCAGGGCGATCAACTGCAGTTCCTCCTGCTGCAATCTGAGCATGAGAAGGAATACGCTCAATAAATCCTTTAATCCGTCCTAACTGATTGGCGTTGTTCACAGGACCGTAGAGAACATCCTCTGTCGGGCCTCCTGTTGCCACATTATTCTTAGCTTGATCAGCAAGAAGTGCAACAAATTCTTCATACACTTCTTCTTGCACAATAACTCTAGTTGCTGCCGTGCAATCTTGACCAGCATTGAAATAACCAGCAATAGCAATACCTTCGGCAGCAGCTTTAAGATCTGCATCTGCAAAGACAACAACAGGTGCTTTGCCTCCAAGCTCAAGGTGAACACGCTTTACATCTGTTGCAGCAGACTTTGCCACTTCAATACCCGCGCGGACTGATCCTGTAATGGAGACCATCGACGGAGTTTTATGCTCCACAAGCAGACGACCTGAATCACGATCTCCTGTAATAACGTTAAAGACGCCATCTGGTAAGAATTCAGACATCACCTCTGCCATAAAGAGAGTTGAAGCAGGTGTTGTATCACTTGGTTTTAGAACAACTGTATTTCCTGCAGCGATTGCAGGTGCCCATTTCCATGTTGCCATCATCATGGGGTAATTCCATGGAGTTACCTGCGCGCACACCCCAATAGGTTCACGGCGAATAAATGAAGTCATACCTTTCATGTATTCACCAGCAGATTTACCTTCAAGGTTTCTAGCTGCTCCTGCGAAAAAACGAATCTGATCAATCATGGGAGGAACTTCTTCAGATGCTGTGAGCCCTAGTGGCTTACCTGTGTTCTCAGATTCAATAGCAACTAATTCATCCGCCCGTGATTCAAAAGCATCAGCAATCTTCAGAAGGGCGCGTTGTCTCTCTGATGGCGTTGAGTCACGCCAATCTGCAAAAGCATTTTTTGCTGCCTTCATCGCGACTTCTATATCTGCCGCGTCAGATACTGCTGCGGTTGCATAGGGCAGACCAGTGGCAGGATTAATAATCTCAGAAGTTCTTCCTGATTTAGAAGGAAGAGATTGGCCATTAATAAAATTTTGGAGTGATTTCATGCCCATACTCTAGGGAATATTGAGTCAGTTTTGAAGAGCCTTTGATGTGGTCTAACCAGCTAATCATGCATCATGAGTAGGTAGGGAGCTCTCCTCTTAAGTAGTTTAGGTGGTCTTTCACTGTTGGGATTTACACTCAATCTCAAAGTGTTTTTCTGGAGTGTGGCAAATCGATCACTATGAGGTGAAATTTAGTTAATTATTAAATAATGGCGGTAG
>CAIUHY010000068.1 GCA_903899145.1 uncultured Actinomycetes bacterium | reverse complement strand
TTTTGCTTCTACCATTGCCTCTTTAATTGTTAGGCCAGCATCAAGAAAATCAACTTCAATCCTTGGAACCATAATTTCATGAAGTGATAAGTCTCCAGTTTCAAATACATCTTCAACAATATCGCGCTCTTCATCAGAAAGGGCAGCGTGCCCTGTAACCATTTCAACAAGTTCTGCTTCACTGATCTCACTTCGCACTTCATGTGCTTTCACACCGAAGAGGCGAACAATTACATCAGTAGATTTGGAAAGCAACCAGATTGCTGGTCTAAATATTTCAGCAATTCGATCGATGGTAGGCGCTGAGGCGAGCGCAATTTTCTCTGTGCGATATAACGCAAGTCTTTTAGGTACTAGCTCCCCAACTACTAATGAAACATAGGCAATAACAAGAGTCAGACCAAATAATGAAAGAGCTGTGCTGAGAGAATGAGAAAGACCCCATTCCTCAAGTTGTGGGATAACAAAAGATGTACCTAATCTTTCAGAACCAAGCGCCGCAGAGAGAAATCCACAAAATGTAACTCCAACTTGCGCTGCCGCTAAAAAACGATTGGGATTTTTTGTTAACTTTGCAAGGCGCGCAGTTCGACTTACTCGAATTCCACTTGCCTGCATCTGCCGTAGTTGTGACTCTCTCAGGGATATCAGTGCAATCTCTGCAGCAACAAAGAGCCCAGCCACGACGATAAAGAGCAAGACGAGTCCAATATCGAGAAAGAGGACCCCCAGGCTGGCTACGTGCGTATTCACACTCACAAGGGTATCGGCTAATCTTTACCTATCTTCAGACTTCCGTCTGGGGTGCATTACCTTCATCCAACGGATCGTCGGGCACGTACCGCCCGGAGAAGGAGTGAATAACTCATGGCTTCAGTCGTATTTGAAAACGCATCGCGAATCTACCCAGGCACAACTAAGCCGGCTCTAGATAAATTAAACCTCACAGTAAATGATGGAGAATTTCTAGTTCTCGTCGGCCCATCTGGCTGCGGAAAATCAACATCACTTCGCATGCTTGCTGGCCTTGAAGAAGTTGATGGTGGATCCATTCGTATTGGCGATCGCGATGTCACGCATGTCGCGCCAAAAGATCGCGATATCGCAATGGTCTTCCAGTCATACGCTCTCTATCCACATATGTCTGTGGCAGAAAATATGGGTTTTGCTCTGAAGATTGCCGGCATTGAAAAAGCTGAGCGTGATCGCCGAGTACTTGAAGCAGCAAAACTTCTTGACCTTGAAGATTATTTAGATCGCAAGCCAAAGGCACTTTCTGTCGGTCAACGTCAGCGCGTTGCAATGGGACGAGCAATTGTTCGAGAACCACAAGTGTTCTTAATGGATGAACCATTATCAAACCTTGATGCAAAGCTTCGTGTTGCTACTCGCACACAAATTGCGGCGCTTCAACGTCGCTTAGGAATTACAACTGTTTATGTGACCCATGACCAAGTTGAGGCAATGACTATGGGGGATCGTGTTGCTGTTCTCAAAGATGGTGTACTGCAGCAAGTTGATACACCGCGCAATCTCTATGACAACCCAGTCAATGCATTCGTTGCTGGTTTTATTGGATCACCAGCTATGAATCTCTTAACCGTTCCAGTTTCAAGTGGTCAGGCTCTACTTGGTAATCTCAAAGTTGCAGTCCCAGCAAGTTCTGGTTCACAAGTAACTGTTGGCGTTCGCCCCGAAGGCTTTACTCCATCTTCATCTGGCTTTGATGTTCTAGTTGAACTAGTTGAAGAACTCGGCTCTGACGCTTTCGTATATGGAAAGCCGGTAGATCCTTCCGTGAAGTTCGCAAATGTCACAGATGAAGGCCCTCAAATAATTGTTCGTTGGGATCCAAAGAATCCACCAAAGGCTGGCGCAACAGTAACCGTGGAAGCTATCCCTTCAGCAATTCACTTCTTTGATGCTGTAACAGGAGAGCGTATTAATAAGTAAATATTGCAATAAAAAAGCCCCGGGCGTTAATCGCTCGGGGCTTTTTATATTATCTATTAAGCAAGTGCTTTTTGAAGATTCTCATCGATCGCAGCTAAGAAGTCTTGGGTATTGAGCCATGGAGAATCCTTAGAGATCAAGAAGGCCAAATCTTTTGTCATCTTGCCTGACTCAACAGTTTTAATGCATACGGACTCAAGAGTCTTTGCAAATTGTGCGAGGTCAGCATTGTTATCAAGCTTTGCTCTATGAGCTAAACCTTGTGTCCAGGCGAAGATAGAGGCAATCGGGTTAGTTGATGTCTGCTTACCAGCTTGGTGATCACGGTAGTGACGTGTAACAGTTCCATGAGCAGCCTCAGACTCAACAATCTTTCCATCTGGAGTAGTCAGGACTGATGTCATGAGGCCGAGTGAGCCATAGCCTTGCGCCACAGTATCCGACTGAACGTCGCCGTCATAGTTCTTACATGCCCAAACATATCCACCATCCATACGAAGTGACATAGCAACCATGTCATCAATTAGGCGGTGCTCATACCAAATACCTGCAACATCAAATTTTGCCTTGAATTCTTCTTCATAAATCTCTTGGAAGATATCTTTGAAGCGACCGTCATATGCCTTCAAGATTGTGTTCTTTGTTGATAAATAAACAGGAAACTTTCGGGCCAATCCGTAGTTCAGTGATGCGCGAGCAAAATCACGAATAGAGTCATCAAGGTTATACATTGCCATTGCAACACCCGAACCAGGGAAATCAAAAACAGTATGTTCTATAGGGGCTGTTCCATCTTCTGGAACGAAGGTCATTGTGAGCTTTCCTTTGCCAGGCACTCTAAAATCAGTTGCCTTATATTGATCTCCAAAAGCATGGCGGCCAATAACAATTGGCTTACTCCAATGAGGTACTAGACGAGGAACGTTAGAGATAATGATAGGTTCACGGAAAATAACTCCACCAAGAATGTTACGAATGGTTCCGTTAGGTGATTTCCACATCTTTTTAAGACCAAATTCTTCAACGCGGGCTTCATCAGGAGTAATAGTTGCGCACTTAACTCCAACTCCATGCTTTTGAATAGCATGTGCTGAATCGATAGTTACCTGATCATCTGTTGCATCGCGATTTTGAATGCTTAAATCGTAGTAATCAAGATTCACATCAAGATAAGGCAAGATCAACTTGTCCTTAATGAACTGCCAGATGATTCGTGTCATTTCATCGCCATCTAGTTCAACAACTGTTCCAGTAACTTTGATTTTGTTCATTAGAGGTCCTTTACATCACTTTGTTTAGCGCGAACTGCTTCTGCCGCAACCTTCAAAGCATCGACCTCACTGTCTGTGAGCTTTGTTTCAACGACTTCTTTAATTCCAGAGCGACCGATCTTGGCTTCAACGCCAAGATAGACACCCTTAATTCCATATTGACCATCAACCCATGCACACACAGGCATGATCTCACCAGAATCTTCAATCACTGCTTTTGCCATACGAGCTGCTGCTGCAGATGGTGCGTAATACGCAGAACCAGTTTTAAGAAGCGCAACTACTTCAGCCCCGCCGTTACGTGTTCGCTCGACTAGATCTGCAATATCTGCATCAGATAAAAGTGAAGTTAAGGGTTTGCCATTAACTGTGCAGCGACTTGGGACTGGAACCATCGTTTCACCGTGTGAGCCCAAGGTAAGTGTCTTAACCGAGCCGACTGGGACTGCAAGCTTTTCTGCAACAAAGTTTGTGAAGCGAGCGGTATCAAGCATTCCCGCTTGCCCCATCACTTGGTTATATGGGAAATTGGTTGCAAGTTGAGTAAGGGCTGTCATCTCATCAAGTGGGTTAGAAACCACAATGATCACAGCTTTTGGTGAGTGCTTAGCAATATTCTCGGCAACTCCGCGAACAATTCCAGCATTTACGCCAATGAGATCCATACGTGACATACCAGGTTTGCGTGGAAGTCCAGCGGTAATGACGACGACATCTGAGTTTGCTGTTGCTTCGTATCCGCTGCCATCTGCAGTTGTTGTGGCGCCTACAATTTTTGTTTCAAAACTTTCAATAGCGCGAGATTGATTCATGTCTAGGGCTAAACCCTCTGATTTGCCTTCAAGAATGTCAGTGAGAACAACAGTATTAAAGATGTCATATTCGGCTAAACGTAAGGCAGTGGTCGAACCGTAGAAACCTGCTCCAACAACTGTGACTTTTCCTGATCTGCTCATCGCTCCCCCATGTGATTAACTAGCTGAACTTTACCTCGCGTGAGGCAGCGCTAATGCCACTACAAAAAGAACCATAGAAACCAGGATGGGAATGACTAATTCCATCTTGCGCTTCTTCTGGGCGCCCGTGAACTGCACATACGCATAAATCGCTGTACCTATTGCTACAAGAATTGCGCTCCAGCGCACGTGGTCAAAGATTCCAAGTGTGACGCCAATTACAACTAAACCAATTGAGCCATAGAGCAAGTGCTCTTGGTCCCCAGGAATAAGCCGAAAATTCAATTTACTTCGAGGCCATTTCTACGACATTCGTCAGAAGCATTGCCCGAGTCATTGGGCCAACACCTCCTGGCATTGGTGCCACATATCCAGCAACTTCAGCAAGACTTGGATGAATATCTCCAAGCAGTCCTCTGTCAGTGCGAGTAATTCCAACATCCATAACTGTTCCACCCGGCTTAACCATATCTGCTGTGAGTAAATGTGCTCTACCAACAGCGGCAATAATGATGTCTGCCTTCTTTGTGTGGAAAGCAACATCCTTCGTCCCGGTATGTGTAATGGTTACGGTTGCATCATCACCGCGGCGAGTCAGCATAAGTGCAAGAGGGCGACCAACTGTTAAGCCTCGTCCCATAATGACAACTTCACTACCCTTTGTTGAAATATTGTAACGATGAAGTAATTCAAGAATTCCTCGTGGTGTGCAAGGAAGCGGTGCACTTTCACCAATAACTAGCTTTCCAAGATTTAGCGGGTGTAAGCCATCGGCATCCTTAGTGGGATCAATGCTTTCAAGTATTAAGTTAGCTGAAATTCCTTTTGGAAGCGGTAGTTGAACGATATAACCAGTGCATTCTGGTGAGTTATTTAAATCATTAATTGCCGCTAATAGATCAGATTGTGTTGCGGTGGATGGTAAATCAATTCTTATAGATGTAATTCCAACTTCAGCGCAATCTTTATGTTTGCCACTAACATAAGAATGTGATCCTGGATCATCACCGACAAGTACGGTACCTAAACCAGGCTTAGTAGACATTGCTGCCACTTTTACTTTCAGCTCTTTCTTGATTGCCTCTGCTGTGGCTTTGCCATCAAGAATTTTCGCGCTCATAGCGCAATCCTATCTTTGACGTTGTTGAACTAAAAACTAGGCGTGTGAGAAGTGCCGCACACCCGTGAAGAACATGGCAATTCCAGCGGAGCGGGCGGCAGCGATGACTTCTTCATCACGGACGCTACCTCCTGGTTGAACCACTGCGCTCACACCAGCATCGATCAATATCTGTAATCCATCAGCAAAAGGAAAAAATGCATCACTTGCTGCAACCGATCCTGATGAGCGCTCACCTGCGCGGCTAATAGCAAGTCGAGCAGAGTCAACGCGATTGACTTGACCCATTCCAACTCCTACTGATGCACCATCGTGAGCTAACAAAATTGCATTACTTTTAACTGCTCGAACTGCTCGCCACGCAAATTGCAGATCTTTAAGTGTTGCTTCACTGACCTTATCTCCTGCAACTTGTGTCCATGCCGGTATCGAGTCACCAGGTGCATCAATTAGATCGCTATCTTGAACAAGTAGACCTCCAGAAATTGGGCGAATCTCTACTTGTGGATTGGAATATGCAGGCAGAACAAGAATACGTATTGATGGTTTCTTAGAAAGAATATCAACTGCGCCGGGCGCATAACTTGGAGCGACTACAACTTCCGTAAAAATTTCAGATAGTGCTGTGGCCATATCGACGGAAACTTCACGGTTAGTAGCAACCACTCCGCCAAATGCTGATACGGGATCACACGCATGGGCTTTTGCATAAGCAATGGCGATATTCTTGTCAGTAGCAATTCCACAAGGATTCGCATGCTTAATAATCGCAACGCAGGGATCACTGTGATCAAAGGCAGCACGAATAGCTGCGTCAGCATCTGTGTAATTATTAAATGACATCTCTTTGCCATGCAGTTGCTCTGCTTCTGCAATGCCCACTTCTGAAGACGTAGCATTCCTATAAACATTTGCACTCTGATGGGGATTCTCTCCATAACGAAGTGGAGCGATGCGCTCCCATGCAGATGCTTTCCATTCATCACTTGCTTCTAAACGTTGACCAAGCCAAGTGGCGATCGCAATGTCATAAGAAGCTGTTGTGCGAAAGGTTTCCATAGCAAGTCGTGCACGCTCGCCTTGGGTAAAGCCTCCGGCTGCAATTGCGGCATAAATCTCTGGGTACTGCTGTGGGCTAGAAATTACAGCAACAGAGCCGTGATTCTTTGCGGCACCTCGTAACATTGATGGGCCACCGATATCTATCTGCTCAATGCATTCTGCAAAATCAGTTGTTGATGCAATTGTTTGGGTAAATGGATAAAGATTAATAACGATCAAATCAAAAGGAGCGATGTCATGAGAGGCAATTGCAGTTAGGTGCTCTGGCTTGTTTTGGTCTGCCAAAATTCCAGCGTGAATACGTGGATGCAAAGTCTTGACGCGGCCACCCATCATCTCGGGAAATCCTGTGTAATCCTCTACTGTTGTAACTCTAATTCCAGCATCTGTAAGCGCCTTAGCCGTTGAACCAGTAGAGAGAATCTCTATACCTGCAGCACTCAGGGATTTACCTAATTCGATGAGGCCAGATTTATCGTAAACACTAATAAGCGCTCTACGTATCGGCTTGCGACTCACAACGATCCTGTCTGTGCATATTTGTGCAGCACCTCAACAATGAGTGCCCGTTCAGCAATCTTAATGCGTTCATGGAGTTCTTCTTCACTATCATCTGGGTTTATAGGCACTTTCACTTGATGAATGATCTCACCAGTATCAACCCCTACATCAACCCAATGCACGGTCGCCCCAGTCTCACTAGCTCCTGCGGCTAAAGCATCACGGACTGCATGGGCTCCGGGAAACTTAGGGAGTAGGGCCGGGTGAGTATTAATCACTTTAAAACGCGCGACAAATGTGGCTGGCAAAATCCTCATAAAGCCAACACTTACAATCAAATCAGGATTTAACTCTGCAACTTTTCTAAATAGAGCGCTATCCCACTCACTGCGATCAGTTTGCATCGGAATCAAATAGGAATCCACTCCGTATTCTTTTGCCAGAGCTAGTACCGGCGCATCTTTATCAGAAATTACTCCAAGGATTTCGAGATCAATCTTTTCAGATCTTTGCGCATCTAAAATTGATTGTGCGAGTGATCCGGCTCCTGATGCCAAAAGTAGAACCCGCTTTTTGCTAGACATTCTTCTGCCTCATCTTTTGAATGAGGGCTGGGATATAGAAAGAAG
>CAIUHY010000067.1 GCA_903899145.1 uncultured Actinomycetes bacterium | reverse complement strand
GAAGGGTTAAAGTTTGGAAGATCGCTCATATAGGTAACTACAGTTCGCAGATCACTTCCCCGACTATGCATAAATTTTGTTAACGAGTCCGCATCGAATGCTCGATAGATAATATTCCAGCCCTGTGAGAATAGAAGCTGTGAGACAAAATCTTCACTCTCTGAATCATGAATTGCTGTAATTACTTCTAGCTGTGGAATCTCAGAACGCATGGCGTGAAACCACCAAGCGACCTTGAGATTCTGCATCAACCAAATTCATTGCTGCAGTAATGCCAACTGAAACTTCAATTTCAATATTACCACCAAGGGCTCGAGACTTATTATCAATTTGGTGAATACTTATATTTGATACAACAAGTGCTGGACCAAGAGATGCTTGCTTGGGGATGACATAAATATCGATGTGGTCACCTGCCGTGAGTCCAATAGGAAGATCATCGAGAGCGATGCCTAACGGCATATATCTAACCTCTGAAGCTCTACTTGTTCTGGTGAAGTCTGATATTGAGATGAGGTCCCCAGGATTTAAAGTACGGGTAGCAAATTGTCCAATGACTAAGTCTTTAGCAGAAATATAATGTGCTGAGTCAGTTGCAAGATTCACTTTTACAGTCGATACATCAAGAGAACTAATGAGAGAGCCGCTGGAAATAGAGTTTCTGACAATCCAGGCAGTTCCAGTTGGTCCTCCATTGAGCAAGATAGAAGCAGCAAATAGCGCTGCGACTAAAGCTGCGCTTGCATAGATTCTCCGAGAGTTTCTCTGTATAAATTTTTGGTAATCGATCATAGGAGATTAATAGCGCAGTTCTGGGAAATCTGAATTTCTCTATCCACAGGCTTTTTTTGATAGATGATCATCCTTTTGGATGATTTTTCTCGCACGGTAGTTTGCGATATTTCCCTTATGGAAAATCACATATATGCAAGAGCTGTCCCACATTCACTACCTGGAAATAAATATCCAAGCCCTAACTTTCTTTCAGATCCAATGCTCAACCTTGGCGGACCTCTGATTCATATTAATTTGCCTGTAGAAAATAGAGACGGCACCGGACATAAACTCTTTCTTATTCCAAAGCCAACTGAGGGTAGCGACTATCCTGATGATCAAGACAGTTCACGTAAACCTTCATATCGAAGTGAGCTACCTCCTCTTCAAGAAACGATCACACGCTATGTTTTGGGCGTCGTCGAAATTTGGGGTGGAAGACGTCAACCCATGCAATTAGCAAGGCTCTCTCATAGAAGTGTTTATGCGACTCTTTTGAATATGGCCGGTGAAAAACGAGAGATACCAAAAATTAGAAAGGTATATATCTCAGAACCAATTGAAGGAGTGGCGGAAACTACTGTGACACTTCGATTTAACGAAAGAGTACGCTCACTTGTGATGCGATTTGAGGGAGCTGATAAGCGTTGGCTATGTACTGAACTTGCTTTGGTTTGAATAACTATGCGGCGCCGTGACAGCGCTTATATTTACGGCCAGATCCACAAGGGCATGGGGCATTCTTAGATGTTCCACCCTCGTTCACAACTTCACCATCAACATCTGCAGCTGTGTAACGTAATTGTTCATTCGCAACTGACTTTGGAGCCTCAAGGCCAGGGGCTTGAATAACTTGTGTTCCATCTTCTTGCTCGATATTTACATCAACATGAAAAAGAAGTCCTACTAACTCTTCTTTGATCCCATCCATCATCGCCGAAAATAGGTCATATCCTTCTTTTTGATACTCAACAAGTGGATCGCGTTGAGCCATTGCTCGGAGGCCAATACCTTCCTGCAAATAGTCCATCTCATAAAGATGTTCACGCCATCTACGGTCCAGCACAGATAGAAGAACCTTGCGCTCAAGTTCACGCATAACATCTGGTGTTAGATCACTTTCACGCTTTAAATATTGACTACGTGCATCACCTAGCACCTTGCCAAGTATGAATTCAGAGTCAAGTGCTTCCTTGCCACCAACTTCTGCAGCGAGTGCATCTGGTGTAAATGAAATAGGAAATAAAGTATTAATTGCTTGAAATAAAGTATCTAGATCCCAATTCTCTGGAAATCCCTCTGTTGTTGCTCCATCAACATATGCGGTCAGCGTATCGGTCATAAAGTTCTGGACCTGCTCTTGAATGTCGGCGCCTTCAAGTACCTCGCGTCGCTCACTATAAATAACTTCACGTTGACGGTTCATGACATCGTCATATTTAAGAACATTCTTACGCATTTCAAAGTTCAATGATTCAACTTGTGTCTGTGCTGAACGAATAGCGTTTGAGACCATCTTTGATTCGATTGGTACCTCATCACTAACTCCTGCAGCGCCCAAGAAACGTTCAACAAGGCCTGAGTTAAATCGGCGCATCAAATCATCTTGGAGTGAGAGATAAAAGCGCGATTCACCAGGGTCACCTTGGCGACCAGAGCGACCGCGTAACTGATTATCAATACGACGTGATTCGTGGCGTTCGGTACCTAATACATACAAGCCACCAGCTGCGACAACAGTTTCGTGCTCTAATGTAACTGCAGCCTTTTGCTTTGCAATTTCTGCTGGCCACGCCGCTTCATACTCTTCTGGAGTTTCTGCAGGATTTAAACCACGCTTTTGTAATTCAAAGTCAGCCATAAATTCTGGATTACCACCAAGCATGATGTCAGTACCGCGTCCCGCCATGTTAGTTGCCACTGTGACTGCGCCAATTGTTCCAGCGCGAGCGATAACAGCCGCTTCTCTTTCATGTTGCTTAGCGTTCAGAACTTCATGTCTAACGCCATTACGTGTGAGGATCTGTGAAAGCTCTTCTGACTTTTCAACTGAAACTGTACCAACCAATACTGGCTGACCTTTCTTGTGCCTTTCAAGGATGTCAATAGCTACCGCTTGGAACTTTGAAGTTTCGCTCTTATAGATTAAATCTGGCTGGTCCGCGCGTGCAGTTGGCATATTTGTAGGGATTGGAATGACGCCAAGCTTATAGATCTGCATAAATTCAGCAGCTTCCGTCATCGCCGTTCCTGTCATTCCTGAGAGCTTTTTATATAGACGGAAATAGTTCTGGAGGGTGATTGTTGCGAGTGTTTGATTCTCATCCTTGATTTCAATACGTTCTTTTGCCTCAAGTGCTTGGTGAAGGCCTTCGCTATATCTACGACCAGAGAGCATGCGGCCTGTGTGCTCATCAACAATGAGAAGCTCGCCACCCATAACTACATAATCTTTATCCTTCTTGAAGAGTTCTTTTGCTCGTACCGCATTGTTGAGATAGCCGATCATTGGAGTATTTGCTGCTTCATACAAGTTTGTAATTGCTAAAGAACTTTCAACCTTAGTGACACCGTCATCTAGAACACTTACAGTTTTTTTCTTCTCATCAATTTCATAATGAACATCACGCTGCATTTGGTTCACTAAATTAGCAAATTCAACATACCACTTAGTTGCTTTGTCAGCAGGTCCGCTAATAATCAGTGGTGTTCGTGCCTCATCAATTAAAATTGAGTCAACTTCGTCAACGATTGCAAAGTTATGTACTCGCTGCACGCAATCTTCTAGTGACCAAGCCATGTTGTCGCGGAGATAGTCGAAACCAAATTCATTGTTTGTGCCATATGTAATATCAGCCGCATACGCTTCTCGGCGCTCCGCAGGCGTCATGCTTGCAAGAATTACTCCAACTTTTAAGCCAAGAAAACGGTGAACACGGCCCATCCATTCACTGTCGCGCTCTGCTAGATAGTCATTTGTCGTCACAACATGAACACCTTCACCTACAAGTGCGTTGAGATACGCAGGCAGTGTTGATACGAGTGTCTTACCTTCACCGGTGCGCATCTCTGCAATATTTCCTTGGTGTAACGCAGCTCCACCCATGAGTTGGACGTCATAATGACGCTGACCAAGGGTGCGCCTTGCTGCTTCACGTACTGTCGCAAATGCTTCAGGTAAGAGTCCATCTAAATCTTCACCATTAGCCAAGCGATCACGAAACTTTTGAGTTTGATTTTTTAATTCATCATCGCTGAGTGGAGCGATTTTTGGCTCCCAGGTGTTGACTTCGGCTGCGAGTTTTTCTAGGTTACGAACCGCGCGGCCTTCACCAGCGCGCAGGATCTTGTCTAAAACAGCCATCCCCGTATCTTATTAGTAAAATCTCTTCCCCGAGACACATGCACAGAGGGCCGCAAAGGGCTCAAATCCTTCTATTCGTAAGGCTCTAATGGCCTCTTTGAATGTAGTGCCGGTAGTCATCACATCATCGACTAGTAGTAACCCCCAGCTTTGAGTTTCAAGCATTTTTTTACCAGTTGAACTCTGGGCAAATTCAAAGGCCCCTTGTAGGTTCTCTCTGCGCTGCTCCGCATTTAATTGGCTCTGATCAATGGTCTTTCTTTTTATAGCTAGGAAATCTCCTAAATAAAAAACGTTCTTTTGGTTTTTATCTAATGAAATACGTTTCATGAGCAAATGTGTTAAAGATACAGAATGCTTGTACCCACGCTTACGATTAGCGGTTTTACTAGAAGGCATGGGTATAAGCATATGGCTAGTAAACTTCGACTCAGATATCACTTCTTGCAAACCAATATAAAGAAGGTCAGCGAGTGCTTCCCGTGCGTAAAAGCTATTTTCTTCCTTAGCAAGAACAACAAGAGCGGCTGTTGAATCTGAGTAAAGTGCCCCCGCGTTAATTCTGACATTATCTAGATCAAAAGAGATATATCTAGGTGAAATATTCTTTATGCAATCAGAACAAATATGTTCTCCTGGTACCTCACAGATCAGACACGCCATAGGGAAAAGTAAGTCTAATAGCCCTTGGGAAGATCTTCTTCTATACACATCTGAACTATTGCCTATATTAAATATCGTCCTCATTAAAACTTAGAAAGCTTGTGGACGTAGTCAAGTTGGGGTTAGCGGGAATTAAATCATTTTGAATTGGTATTCCTGGAAGTTTTGGAACCGTCAAAACAAATTGCGCTCCATTATTAGGAGATCCCCATGCAAACAAAGTTCCTTGGTGAAGTCTTGCATCATCAAGTGAGATAGACAGGCCTAAACCTGTGCCACCACGAATTCGTGAGCGGGATGGATCCGCCCTCCAAAATCGATCAAACAAACGCTTGGCTTCACTCTCATTAAATCCAATTCCGTAATCCCTTACGGCGACTGCAACCTCAGTATCACTATCTTTAATCGTGATGACTATTGGTTTATTTTCACTGTGATCAATTGCATTCGCGATCAGATTGCGCATAACTCTCTCAATACGCCTTGGGTCTACTTCGGCTATCACATCACCACTTGGAAAATTACTTCTAATTTGTTTTACGCCTTCATGCTGGAGCTGGTCAATTGCCTGACTCACAAGTGCCTTTATATCCACAGGCGAGCGTTCAAGTATGGAAGCGCTTGCATCAAATCTGCTTACTTCTAGCAAATCTGTGAGGAGGAGCTCAAAACGAGCAATCTGCGACATTAGAAGTTCAGCACTTCTTGCAGCAGAAGGATCTAGTTGTTCTTTCCCATCAAAAATTACTTGAGATGCCATCCGGATTGTGGTCAGAGGCGTACGTAGCTCATGTGAAACATCAGATACAAATCGCTGTTGCAAGCGTGACAAATTCTCTAAACGAGAGATTTGTTGCTGCATCGAAACGGCCATTTCATTAAAAGAAATTGCAAGCCTAGCCATTTCATCCTTACCATGCACCAACATTCGTCTATCAAGATCTCCCGCTGTCAACTTTTCGGCAATTTGAGCAGCGGCCCTTACTGGATTTACAGTTTGGCGCACGACATACCAAGATAAAAGACCCACGACTAATACTAGGAATATTCCAGTAAACCATATAAGACTAATAACAAGACTAAGGATAGTTTCTTGCTCACTCAAATGAAATACGTAATAAAGCTCGTAAGTAGGCTGGCCAGGGATATCGATGAGCCCACCCACAATAATCGCATCTGATTTGCTTGAATCATTGAAAACAATTGGTGCTCTTATCCATTTTATTTTATCTGAGTGTTCTACACTTTTTCGTAGACTTGCTGGAATTGCAGATACTGGAATCCCTCCGGAAGCGCTGTTATATAAACTATTCTTCTGATTTTTAATTGGAGCTCCAACTAAAACTACATCCCGGGGTGATGATGTGAGGGTTTGATCTGTAGAGCGGACAATATTAGAAATGACGTCTTTTACTTTTGTTTTAGCGATGTACTGTGTAGAGAATAATTGTTCTTGTGAATATTGAATAAGTGACTGTGCTTCGACTACGGATCCATTAGTTTTTTCCTTGTAAATACCATTTGCAATTTGAAAATAAAGTACGCTTCCCGTGGCTCCAATGAGTAAAATCGAGAGGGCAAATGTTGTAGAAATTACTCGAAATAAAAGTGAAGTTCGCCAGCGGTTACTTAAGAATCTCATGCGCCAGCCTTGTATCCCACCCCACGGACAGTTTGAATAATCAGTGGATTATTAACATCTGCTTCAATCTTCGCTCGTAAGCGCTGAACATGGACATTTACCAACCGCGTATCAGTTGCATTTTGATATCCCCAGACTTCATTAAGCAAGGCCTCGCGTGTAAAGACTCGACCTGGTTCACGCGCCAAAGCAAGCAGTAGATCAAACTCAAGACGTGTGAGTGGAATTATTTTATCGCTCTTAACGATTGAATGAGCAACTTGGTCGATAAGAACATCACCGATACGTAGTTGGATTACCTCTTGATTAGCGCTAGTTCGGCGCAATCTTACTTTTAGACGTGCAATGAGTTCATTAGGGTTAAAAGGTTTGACCATATAGTCATCTGCCCCAGCTTCAAGTCCAAGAACTACATCTTGCGTATCACCCTTTGCTGTCAACATAACGATTGGAACCATTGATTTTGCTCGAATTGCTTTACATACCTCAACGCCGTCCATTCCTGGAAGCATGACATCTAACAAAATAAGGTCTGGCTCATGTGCTTCAAAAAGTGGCATAACTTGATCGCCAGAATTTACTAAATCGACTTCATAACCAGATCCCGTGAGGACGATGCCCAGCATTTCAGCAAGATCTTGGTCGTCATCGACGACCATGATCAAAGTCATTAGCTACCGTGCTCCCAAGAGTTCAAATACAGTTCTTGCGCAGGTGTAAGCGAATCAATTGATACACCCATGCTTTCCAACTTGAGGCGAGCAACTTCTTTATCAATATGTGTTGGAACATCATGCAGACCAGCACCTAAGCCTGCCGCAGCTTTAATGAGCCACTCAGCAGTAAGAGCCTGATCAGAAAACGACATATCCATAACTGAAGCAGGATGCCCTTCGGCGGCGCCAAGATTAACTAGGCGGCCTTCTGCAATAAGAAGTAGGCGACGACCGTCAGCTAGCGCATACTCATCTGTCTGGTGGCGAATTCGCTTCTTTTGCTTAGCGTTCTTCTCAAGCCAGGCAACGTCAATTTCAATATCGAAATGGCCTGAATTGGCAAAAATTGCTCCA
The DNA here is from genome assembly GCA_903899145.1 of uncultured Actinomycetes bacterium. Classification (GTDB taxonomy): domain Bacteria; phylum Actinomycetota; class Actinomycetes; order Nanopelagicales; family Nanopelagicaceae; genus PALSA-747. Next base: position 8,509 of record CAIUHY010000067.1, on the reverse strand, counting down.
TCCTTCATCACTGCAAAATGCTCTTCACGCAATACATCACGATTACCAGTAACCGTGACGAAGAAATCACCAATCTTCGCAGCTTCAAGTGAATCCATAACGCGATAACCCTGCATAAGGGCATCAAGTGCTTTAGTTGGATCGATCTCAGTAATAATGACATTAGCACCCATACCGCGAGCACGTTCTGCAACACCCTTACCGCAATAACCAAAACCACAGACAACAAATGTGCTTCCAGCAATCAAACCGTTAGTTGCACGGAAAATTGCGTCCATCGTTGATTGGCCAGTTCCAAAGCGGTTATCAAACATATGCTTTGTATCGGTGTCATTAACGGCAATCATAGGAAATTTAAGTGCACCGTCTTTTGTCATCTGACTCAAGCGAATAACACCTGTTGTTGTCTCTTCGCATCCACCCATAATTCCATCAATGAGTTCGGTGCGAGTGGTGTGAAGAGTATTTACAAGGTCGCAACCATCATCAAAAACTAGATTTGGCTTGATATCTAAAGCAGAGTTAAGGTGGCTGTAATAGCCATCGCGGTCAACAGCATTGCGAGCAAAGACATTAATTCCATATTCATGAACAAGCGCCGCAGCAGTGTCATCTTGTGTTGAAAGAGGATTCGATGCACAGAGCGCCAGCTCAGCTCCGCCCGCTTTTAGAGCGAGCATAAGGTTTGCGGTCTCTGTAGTTACGTGCATGCAAGCAGCGATACGGATGCCTGTGAATGGTTTTTCTTTTTCAAAACGAGCTTTGATCTGTGCCAACACGGGCATATTGCGTTCTGCCCACTCAATACGCTTCTTTCCTTCAGCAGCTAGCGATGCATTAGCAATATCATGTCCAACTTTTGTTTCAACTGACACAAGTGCTCCCTTATTAAATCTGATGGTCTCTAGGTATGGCGCAAGATTACCTGAAAAGAGCTAGGACCTGATCCCTGACTTGCTTCATACGCTCAGGGGTTTTCGCCTCAACATTAAGGCGAAGCAGCGGCTCCGTATTAGAAGGCCTCACGTTAAACCACCAGTCAGGGCCAGTCACAGTGACTCCATCGAGCTCATCTATTACATAATCTTGCTTAAACGACTCTTTAACAAAATCCACGGCATCTTGGGGATCAGATACTTTGGTGTTGACCTCCCCGCTTGAAACATATCGATTCAGTGGGGCTAATAATTCTGAAAGTGTTTTCTTTGAAGCAGATAGCTCGGCAATCGCATAAAGCGCTGCAAGAGCACCAGAATCTGCCTTCCAAAAGTTAGCAAAATAAAAGTGCCCTGAATGTTCCCCGCCAAATATCGCTCCGGTATCTGCCATCATTTTTTTAATATATGAATGACCCACTCTAGAACGAACAGGCACTCCTCCGTGCTCGCTAATAATTTCTGAAACTGCCTGTGATGAAATGAGGTTATAAATAATTTTTGACCCAGGCTTTCGCTTAAGTTCACGGATTGCAATTAAAGAGGTAAGTGTCGATGGGTTAACTAGATCGCCATTTTCATCAACCAAAAAGCATCGGTCAGCATCTCCATCAAAGGCAAGGCCAATGTCTGCTTTACTCTTCTTCACTTCCTTAACCAGGTCTTTAAGATTTTTAGGGTCAAGTGGATTTGCTTCATGGTTAGGGAAATTCCCATCTAGCTCAAAATACATCGGAACTACTTCAACATTGAGGCGTTCCATAATCGCAGGGGCTGTATAGCCAGCCATTCCATTACCAGCATCAATCACTACTTTTAATTTACGCTTACCAGTCAATTCTTTTTTCCCAAAAAGACTTAACAAAAAATCAACATACTCTGGCAACATGTTTCTTTCGGTAATGCGCCCCAGGCCACGGCTATTGATAGGTATACCTTTTGTCATGAGATCTTTAATGCGATTAAGTCCAGACTCAGCTCCGATCGGCCGAGCGCCGCTTTTTGCTAATTTCATTCCGTTATAAGCAGCAGGATTATGACTAGCGGTAAACATAACTCCGGGTAAATTCAATGAGCCAGAAGCAAAATACAACATATCAGTTGATGCTAATCCGATACGGATTACATCTAATCCTTGAGACGTGATTCCATCTGCAAATGCTGAGGCAAGAGGCTCAGATGATGGCCTCATATCTTGACCAATAACCACTGTGCCTGGCTCTCGTTCTTCTTGGAGAAAACGAGCAAAGGCGGTTGCTAAGACAAATGAAAAGTCAGGAGTGATCTCTTTACTAACAAGACCACGAACATCATAAGCTTTTATAACTTTATCTAATTGGTCAATTGTGAACATATATCTAGATAAACCTTAATTTGAAGGAAGTGCACGTAAATGTCCTCTACGACCGATCTCTGATTGCTTGGGTTCACCTGGGTTTGATTGCACCTGACTTGCCCCAACTTCTCTAACTGCATCTGCAATCGCCATGAGGTCATCTTCGTTTGGACCAACGCTCTCGGTTTGAATATCAGATTTAACTACTGACCAACCATTTGGCACAGTGAGCTTTTCACTATGTAGCGGGCATAAGTCATACGCATGTGGCTCGGCGAATGTTGCTAGTGGGCCAAGTACCGCTGTTGAATCTGAATAGATATAGGTGAGAGTCATACTTGCAGGGGTAGGGCAACTTGCACGGGAACAAGTTCTTGCAGAGCGTTGACGTGTTCTCACAATATAAAGGCTATCTGCTTTGCGGCGTAAACTTGTGGATTTAACAGACGCGCCAGATTAATCGTGTGTCAAGGTCCGAATATCAAGGCTTGGCAAGGAAGCGCCGACAAGTACTTGATTGGCAAGCAATGGTAGATAGTTCAAAGAAGCTCCTCCGGGGTTCACCAGTACGGCCCCGCCATAAATCGGAGTTTTAACCCGAGGCGCGATTGTTAATCCACGGATAATTCCTTTTGGCTTCCAAACAGCAATATCAGGGCTATTTAAATTCGCGTGCTGCGTTTTACCATTTACTCCCTGCCAACTCAGTGCAAGTGAAACTTGTTGACCCATAAAAACAAAGCTTGCCGAACTGCCTACAAGGTTAAGAGTAAATTTAGAAATAGGTGACAGTTGACTCGCCCATGCATAATCAGGGACGCCATGAGTCTTTGCCCTAGTGAGGGCTGAGGCAAAAATTGGTTGATCAGATGTGATTTCAATTCCAAATGGTGATGAGATATTCAATGTTGGCAGCGACACATCTATGACTTTTTGGTGAGTAATTGATAGCTGATCAAAACCAATAGGAGTAAATGAGCCATCTTCAGAATAAATAGTCATCGTAGTATTTGCATTTATATTTCCTGGAACTAAAAAGCGAATCAGATGTGAGATGGAAGCACTCTTCTCAGACGTGTTAAAAAGACCTCCCAGGAATACTCTATTCGTGGGTGTGAAAACTGGATTAACAAAACTTGCACCCAGTTCTCGTAGCCCTTGCTTTTGATGATCTAGCAAAAAGCTTGTTACTCGCCCAGATTGGGTGACTACATTAAGTGCTATTGAATTTTCACCCGGCGCGATACTAGAAAGTAAAATTTTTGAGTCTGAGTTCGCTTTTACTTTGATTGGAATTGGGGCAAGAGCAATCTTTGAAGTAAACGGATAGATCAGGACACTTGAATCACTGAGTCCGCTATTAATTACATTGAGAACACCAGTACTTGCAACCCCGGCTGAACCACCAACAAACCAATCACTTGGCCCACCAACACTGCACACTGCAACTGCGCTCATTGATCCAGATATCGTGTTAAACACAATTTCAGATCCTGAATTTCCTGATACATATGTTGGATTTGAATTTGAACCAAGTTGAGTGAGCGCAGTTGTATATAACTTTGAAGACTTTGAACTGACACTTCTGATTTGCAAATTCTTTGTAGGCAGAGAAATCACCTGCGTACCACCTGAAAGTGCTCCAGGACAAATAACAGCAGGATAATCGTGAGAAACAGATAGCGCCTGCTTAGCTTGTGGAATAAGTATCACAACTGCAGTGGTAGCAAGAAGCAAGATTGGGGCAAGTAGCATTTGAGAAGAAATGCCTCTCTTGCTCTTCGGTATTCTTATTTTTATCATTTTCATACAAGCTCCTCAAGGGGAACTTCGCGCCTACGCCGACCCCATGGCAAAGCCATAACAATGACTGTTATGAGTGATAGAAATTGCAACGAAATTAATCCTCTATGAGTTGTTCCATCAAAAAGTATGACTATATGCCCCCCATGTGTGGCGGTAAAGACTGGTAAATCACCTTGAGAATGTTCAATGGGCACCTGTACACCATCTAGCAACATGTGCCATCTCTTGTCATACTTTTCAGCAATCGTAATGAGGCCAGCATCGTTAATAACAGCAGATGCGCCAATTGGGCTAGCAGGTATGAGAAAGTTTTGGTGAGCCGAGTTTGTATACATCACTCTCGGAGCTGCCCCAACAACCTTCCACACATCGCCCGCTGCCGTGGCAGACATTCGTGTAAAACCACCAACCCCATCAATACTTCGTGCCAGTGAAGTTGATACGGGCGCTTTTACAAAAACATATTGAATACCGAAACTTCCCAGAACTTTCCCTGAGCTCACGCCACCTTCAGTAACAAGCTGACTAATTGCATCTTGAACAGGTAGAGGAACTAAAGTTGCCACATCTGCATCTCCTAATTGCACTTCACTTCCCCGTGAAACATAGTAAGTAGTTCCTCCAGAGTTTGAATTGATCACAAGTGTTTTCGGGCGAACCGAAGTGTCTTCGAGGGCGGAAACAAATGCGGGGACCACTGTTGGCTGATCTGCTTTAACTAATGAGGACGATGAGCCCGCGCAGATCCACACAATCATTCCAGTGGCAGAAATTGCGGTGAGGATTACAACGCCTGCAACTGCTATATGTCTAATCCCGAATCTACTGTTACGTAGATTGGGGATTACTTCCTCTGCTTGAAGTAGAACCGCAGGGATAATCACAATTGATATAACTAGCAGCAGTGGCCCAATCCAGACATTTGCTACTGCTCCATTTCCACTTACATGGTACATATTGAGGAATACGGCAAGTGAAAGAAGTGCCGATGCGAACAGTGCCTGAAGTTGCACGGGGCGAATAAGTAGGGCTGAGATCATGAAAAGAGCAAGGGGAGCAACAAGCCATATTGGTGGTGCCCCGACTCCACCTGAATTAAGCAAAAGAATATGTGTCAGGCCTCCATTTACAACTGGAATTCCTGGTGTAACAAGAAAATGGGTTGGGTGCACAATAAGCGCCACTGACCACGGCAATGTAATAAATAGTGGAACAAGTAGCATTGCTAGCCGGCGGAGAATTGGTCTGAACTCCGTACTTTCTAAGATATCAAAAAGTTGCTTACCTGATAGCGAACCCCGAGCAACAAGAAACTTCTGAACCATCAACATAATCTGAGCAACTAACCAGAGTGCCAGAAGTAGTGGTGAGAAAGAAACAATGACGCCAACAAAAAGTGAAATAGCAAATACTCTGCGCCATGTTGCAACATCAATATCTGCTGAAAAAGGACGTATGAAAAGAAAACAAGGGGCGAGTAGATAAAAAACGACGGTATCTAGACGGCCTTGGTTAAGAGACCCCCAAAGCACTGGTGTTAAAACATAAACAGATGCACCAACTGTGGCAGCAATTCGAGTCTTTAATATGTTGCGTAAACACGAGTAAAAAATATAAAAAGCTAACGGAGGTGTGAGAAGAAAAATTGCTGAAATAAGTAGCGGCAAATGACCAAAGCTCAGAACTGCGGCAAGTCCGGTAATTGCAGCCCATGGAGGAGTTGATATTGCAGAACCCATTCCAACTTGGTGCCAGGAACTTACATAGGAACGAAGTAGATCCATTCCACTTCCAGGAGATAGGCCAAGTGCTCCTCCAGATATAGAACCAAGGCGTGAGCGCCCAGCTATAAATGAAATGAGCGTAATAACAACGAGCGAGAAGAACTCAGGTCTATGGAAAACTTCTTTTATTACTGAAGACTTAATGGGCGTGGATAGATCTTGCTCATCAAATTCCTCATTTATAGTTCCAATATTTGCATAACTTTGTGACTGCAGTTCTTCTGATTGCTGATCGCGAAGTTTACGGAAAATAGTTGTCACAACTCGATCCACTCCAGCACGAACCTGACTCCCTCGTGGTGGAATAAAACGTTTGATGATATTCGGACTAAGTAGTCTCTTTGCCTTGCGAGCTCTGCGCGCTGTGAATAGTTCTGCTGGGTGAATAAGTAAAAGCCCTACAGCAACAATTTCATCAGCTGCGTAACCTGGAAGTTTCGCAAGTAAGTCAAAAGATGCTCGCAAAAGTGATGTCCCAATTATTTGGGCACTCACCCATGGCAACATCCACCAAGATGAGTTAGCTAAGAGAACGTAAGCAGCATTGCGACGATCAAGTAAAAGTGGACGATGCAAAAAAGCTTCTGAGACATCAACTCTTCGGCGCTCAGTTGCTGATGCTTGAGCATGAAAAACAGTTGCTGCTCCTACGCAAATAACACCATAGCCAGCAACATGGGCTCTCCAACCTAAATCCACATCATCTCTGAAGAGTGCGAGGTTTGGATCAAGTCCCCCGAGATCTTCAAAGGCATCTCGCCTGGCAAGCATTCCTGCAGTGCTGACTGCTAGAACTTCTCGTGTTTCATCATGTTGTCCTTGATTTTGCTCGCCCTGCTCTAATCCAGTCCACCTAGAACCATTACTGGCAATGGAGACTCCGGCTTCAAGTAGATGTTCGTGGTCATACCAACTAACTAGCTTTGGTCCTGCAATAACAACTTGTGGCCGATCTTTAACGCCATCAATGAGCAAACTCAGGGCATTCTTAGCTGGAGCGCAGTCATCATGGATGAGCCATATCCATTCTTTACCAATGGGATCAGATTGATCTACCCGAGGTGAGTGATGCAGTGCTAATTCAATTGCATCTCCGTAACCAATTTCTCTATCTGCTTTAATCACGGGGATACCCGCATGGGTTACAAGTTTGGCCGACGTATCTACAGATGCTGTGTCAACGGCAAGGAGTCGATCAATTGGCCTAGTTTGAGATGAAAGTGCTGCGATTATTTCAGGGAGCCACGTTGCGCCATCATGTGTTACTAATATTGCAGTAACAAAAAAATCATCTGTTGGTGCTGAAGATTTAGTTGCCATATTTGGCACCCACTAAAAAAGAGATGAGGTAATTAAGCCGAACGGCGCTTGAGACGGCGGCGTTCGCGCTCAGAAAGTCCGCCCCAAATGCCAAAACGCTCGTCATGTCCTAGAGCGTATTCCAAGCATTCAGACCTGACATCACACGATAAACACACACGCTTTGCTTCACGTGTTGAACCGCCCTTTTCAGGAAAGAAAGCTTCTGGATCGGTCTGCGCGCACAGTGCGCGCTCTTGCCATGAAAGGTCTGGGGTCCCCTGACCAAGTGACTCTAAAGGTAGAAATCCTGGACGCTCTGACATATGTACTCCTAGATGCTTCATAGATAGTTCACTGCGGTTGTTGATGCTTCGGCGGGGTACCTCTGCATTTCTTAGGTGAATTACACGCGTGTAAGTCCAACTAGTCAAGTCCTGAAGTCCACTTCTGGGGGTAAAAAGGGCTTAAAACCCGAAAAATTGTCCTTGTGCGATGGATCCGGCAGCAAATAAAGCATTTTGAGCAACAAACGAGGACTCAATATCCGCACGATCACCTATCTGGGCGCCATCTCCAATAATCGAATGGGAAATCTTTGCGCCTTCCCCCACTCTGGCTCTGCCGCCAATGAAACTTCCACTTTCAATAACTGCGGAATCAGAGACCTGCGCACTTGTGGCGATCAATGCTGTGCCTTTTTTCTTGTAAGCCCCTGATGCAAGTAATTCATTATAAGCAACTGATTGAGCTACTCCAGAAATTAAATCAGATGTGGCTTTTAAAAGGGCCACAGGCGTTCCTATATCTAACCAGTAAGAACGATCAACAAATCCGCATAACTTTTTTCCAGATGCAAGAGCTTGCGGAAAAGTTTGCCTCTCAACACTTATAACTTCACCTTGCGGGATTGTGGAGATAATCTCTCGATTAAAAATATAGCAACCAGCATTAATGATATTTGTTGGGGGATTCTCCATTTTTTCGTTAAAAGAAGTGATATTTACACCACTCATTTCAACAGCTCCATATGCACGAGCATCTTCAACCTCGGTCAGATAAAGTGAAATATCCGCCTTGTTTTCTGCGTGAAAATTGATCTGACCCTTAAGGTCGTGACTGCTTAAAACATCTCCATTAAAGATGACAACCGGGCCATCTTCGTGCAACATATTTGCAGCGTTGCCAATTGCCCCACCTGTGCCAAGAGCAACTTCTTCAACTGCATATCGGATCTTTATTCCAAAACGAGATCCATCACCAAAGTAAGGCTCAAAGATCTCGGCTAGATAGGAGGTAGCAAGAACGATCTCTTGAATCCCAGCATCTCTAGCTTTAACAATTTGGTG
>CAIUHY010000066.1 GCA_903899145.1 uncultured Actinomycetes bacterium | reverse complement strand
CACTTGCTGGTAGAGGGAGTCAAGTTCCATTAGCGTTTCCTAAAGTAGTCACGCGCTGCTACGACAGATACTAAAAGAACTTCCACATCATTCATGTCGTTGTATAGATAGAAAGATGCACGCGTTGTTCCTTGCAATCCAAGTTTACGAATGAGTGGCCAAGCACAGTGGTGGCCAGTTCTCACAGCAACGCCATATTGATCAAGCACCTGACCAACATCGTGTGGATGAAGTTCATCGACTGTAAATGAAATCACTCCCCCACGATTTTCAATACCTTGTGGGCCAATAACTTTAACGCCTTCGATACTTCTCAATCCTTGAAGGGCAGATTTCGTTAGTTCCATTTCCCAAGCGTGAATTTTATCTAGTCCAATATTTTGCAGATAATCTAGCCCTGCAGCCATTCCAACTGCTTGAGCCATATTCGGCACCCCTGCCTCAAATTTCTTAGGAGCATCCGCCCAAGTTGAATCAGTCATTGTGACAGTCTCAATCATTGACCCACCAAAAAGGGCTGGTTCCATTTGAGCGAGTAACTCAGACTTGCCCCACAAAACTCCGATCCCTGTTGGACCAAGTAACTTGTGACCTGAAAAAACTAGAAAATCAACATCTAATTCATTTGGATGAACAACTTGGTGAGGAACGGTTTGGCAGGCATCCAAAACAAAAAAAGCAGATACAGCATGTGCGGCAGCGATAATCGGTGCAAGATCAGGTGTTGTACCTAATACGTTTGACTGATGTGTAAGAGCAACAACTTTTGTCCGCTTCGTAATCAATTCATCAATCTTAGAAAGGTCAAGAGAGCCATCTGGATTCATTTCAAACCACTTCAGAGTGGCCCCTGTGCGCTTTGCCAATTGCTGCCAAGGGATTAAATTCGCATGATGTTCTAGCTCTGAGACGACAATTTCATCACCTTTTTTAACTTGTAGTTGACCACTACTCGCACCAAATGAATAGGCAAGAACATTGATACCTTCGGTCGCACTTTTGGTGAAAATCACTTCATCTTGTGAAACATTAAGGAACTCAGCAACCTTCACTCTTGCCCCTTCATATGCCTCACTCGCTTTTTCTGCAAGTAAATAACTTCCACGGTGAACGGCAGCATTGCTCGTAAAATAAAAATTCTTCTCAGCTTCGATCACTGACCGCGGTTTCTGGCTTGTTGCTCCAGAATCAAGAAAAACCAGACGCTTTCCGTTGCGCATCTTCTCCGAAAAGATTGGAAAGTCAGCTTTTATTGCCGCAACATCTAGTGTCATGATATTTAGTAATTACGCAGGTAAATATTCTGCGTAGCCACTCTCCTCGAGCTTGGCAGCAAGTTCTGGTCCGCCTTCTTCAACAATCTTTCCACCAGCAAATACATGAACAAAATCAGGGTTGATGTAACGCAAAATACGGGTGTAGTGAGTGATTAACATAATTCCAAGATCTTGATTCTCTTTTACTCGATTCACACCTTCTGAAACAGTACGTAGAGCGTCAACATCTAATCCAGAATCAGTTTCATCTAAAATTGCAATCTTTGGCTTAAGAAGTTCCATTTGCAGAATTTCATGTCGCTTCTTTTCTCCGCCGGAGAAACCTTCATTCACGCTTCGCTCAGAAAATTCTGGGTCCATATGCAGAGCAGTCATTGCTTCCTTGACTTCACCTACCCAAGTACGAATCTTCGGAGCTTCTCCTCTTATCGCGGTAACAGCTGTTCTGAGAAAGTTTGATACTGAAACCCCAGGGACTTCAACCGGATACTGCATAGCAAGAAATAAGCCTGCCTTTGCTCGTTCATCGACTGTCATGTCCAAAACATCTTGTCCATCAAGGGTTACTGACCCAGACGTAATTGTGTATTTAGGGTGTCCAGCAATCGAATAAGCAAGTGTTGATTTACCTGAGCCGTTAGGACCCATAATCGCATGTGTCTCTCCGCTGTTGATTGTTAAATCAACTCCGCGGAGAATCTCTTTCATTCCCTCATCTGTTGAAACGCTTACGTGCAGGTCTTTGATAATCAGTGTGCTCATTATTTTTCACTTTCTTGTTTGGGTGCCGAAATGCTTACAACATTTCCATCTCGAGAAACTTTGTAGGTCTTAACTGGGGCAACTGCTGGCAGAGTGATTGCTTCACCGGTTCTTAGATCAAACTCAGCACCATGGAGCCAACATTCGATGACATAGCCCTTATATTCACCTTCGGAAAGGTTCGCATCAGCGTGTGAGCAGATATCTGAAATAGCAAATACCTCATCTCCTACACGTGCTACGCAAACCTTTGCTCCATCGACTTCTGCCTGGAATGGCTTGCCTTCAACTAGGGAATCAAAAGTTAGTGTTACCATTATTTTGCCTCCTCTAGCTCAGTATCAATCCGATTCATAATGCGCTCTTCTAAGCTTTGAATCTTAAGTTTTGCAACAATCTCAGCAAAGAAGCCTCTGATAACTAAGCGACGTGCTTCCTCTGCAGGTATTCCACGAGACTGTAAATAGAAAAGTTGTTCGTCATCAAAGCGACCAGTTGTACTTGCGTGTCCTGCGCCCACAATCTCGCCTGTTTCGATTTCAAGATTAGGAACAGAATCTGCGCGTGCACCGTCTGAAAGCAGCAAATTACGGTTGAGTTCATATGTGTCAGTGCCTTCGGCGGTGGCCTTAATGAATACATCACCAATCCAGACTGTTCTGGCTGATTGTCCAGAAAGGGCGCCCTTGTAGTTCACACGTGATTTAGCGTTAGGAATTTTGTGTTCAACATGAATGCGATGTTCGAGATGCTGATTGTCTGTTGCAAAGTAAAGTCCATATAAATCAGCGCTTGACCCAGGACCTGAATATTCAACAGTAGGTAGGATGCGAACTACTGATCCGCCAACAGTGATGACATATGATGTAAATGTCGCATCTTTACCAACAATTGCATGATGTCTGCCGATATGGACAGCGTTGTTATCCCACTCTTGAAGTGTTACGAAGCGAAGATTCGCGCCGGGTTCTAGATTGATTTCAATCTCTTCCCCTAATACTGCTGAGCCAACATTTTCAATCACGACAGTCGCGTGAGAATGAGCACCAGCTTGAATTTGGACACGAGAGGCTTCTGGAGCTTGTCCTTCACTTTTGCGAAGAAGGAAAATTGGTTCGCCTATTTCGGCGTTCTTTTCAATAGTTAATACCAAGACTTGATGAGCAACATCACGAACTCTCTCGATAACAATGTCATCCGTTGCAGAAAGTGATGGAGCTTCCTCACTTGATTTGATTTCAAGACGTGCTCCAGCAGGTACTCCCCGTGCGGAAAGAGAGATTCGATCTGCTAGTTCAACGCTTGAATCATGAAGACCCGCTAGGCGACTAAGAGGTGTGAAGCGCCATGCCTCTTCGCGTCCGGTGGGTGTTAAGTAATTTGTTGTTGCAAGTGACATTACCCAACAGCACCTTCCATTTGAAGTTCAATCAAACGGTTAAGTTCAAGTGCGTACTCCATAGGAAGTTCACGAGCAATTGGCTCAATAAATCCACGAACAATCATTGCCATAGCTTCATCTTCACTTAAACCTCGTGACATGAGATAAAAGAGTTGATCATCACTGATCTTTGAAACCGTTGCTTCATGGCCCATCGAAACATCATCTTCACGGATATCGACATATGGGTATGTGTCAGAACGTGAAATTGTGTCTACCAAAAGCGCGTCACACTTCACTGTTGACTTTGAGTGATGGGCTCCTGGCTGAACTTGCACT
>CAIUHY010000065.1 GCA_903899145.1 uncultured Actinomycetes bacterium | reverse complement strand
TTCTTAGAGGCAACTGCGTAGGTTGGATTGTGATTCCAGAAACCAATAAGTAGGTATGAAGCTAAGCCCACACCTTCCCATCCAACATAAAGATTCAAATATGAATCACCTAAAACCAAGAGCAACATCGCTGCAATGAACAGGTTTAGGAAGGCAAAAAAGCGTCTACGATCTTTATCATGAGACATATAAGCGATGGAATAGATATGAATCAGAGTTCCAACGCCTGTAATAAGAAGAACAAAGCATATAGAGAGTTGATCAAGAAGAAGCGCTGCATCGACTTTTAGCGTACCTACAGAGATCCAGTCAAAGAGCTTTTGAGTAACTGCCCTGGAAGCACTTGGTTGACTATGCATCTTCATGAACTCATACACGCCAATAACAAAGGTTGATGCAGTGACGAGCGTGGCAAGAATATGCCCCCACTTATCCGCAATTCTTCCTAGAAGCAGCAAGAGCGCAGAAGAAAAGAGTGGAAGAACAATGAGATAGACCAAGAGAGATGATATGCGCATTAGTTCTTCAGTAAACTAGCATCATCAACAGATGCTGATCGGCGAGAGCGATAAATTGTCACGATAATGGCAAGACCCACGACTACTTCACAAGCTGCTACAACCATAGTGAAAAACGATGCAACCTGACCTTCTAAATTACCGGCTACACGTGAGAATGTGACAAGTGCAAGGTTTGCTGCGTTGAGCATCAACTCAATACACATAAAAATAACGATTGCATTACGGCGAACTAGAACGCCGGTAGCACCAATAGTGAAAAGAATGACTGAGAGATAGAGATAATTTGAAATATCCATTTACTCTTCCACCTCCTCTGAATGTTCAAGTGCAAATGGCGTTGGTGAAATAACATCTCCGCGGGCTTTGAGTGTTGCTGAAATAGATGTAGGAGCAGCAGAACCATCTGGCAAAAGCGCAGGGACATCCACTGCGTTGTGCTGGGCAAAGACGCCTGAACCAGGCAGGCCTGCAGCATCTGCAAGTGACTTCCCACGAAAGCGTGCAATGGAAAGATCTCGTTGCTTATTTCTCACCGCAGGCTTGGTGCTGTGAGCCAAGACCATTGCGCCAAGGGCGGCTGTAATAAGAAGAGCAGAAACTACTTCAAAAGCCCAGACATATTGCGTAAAGAGCTGAGAGGCAAGACTTTGAACATTGCCTTTTTGATTCGCTATTTTTAATCCAATAGCTGGCTGATTCACACTCGCACGAGCAGCTAGTGAAAGTAGCAGTCCCCCAAGACCAAGGCCTGCAAAGACTGATGCGGCACGTTGTCCTTTAATATTTTCTACCAAGGATTCAGATGCATCCACACCAACTAACATCAAAATAAACAAAAAGAGCATCATAACGGCGCCTGTATAAACAACGATCTGAACGATTCCCAGAAACAGTGCATCTTGGGCTATATAGAAAATCGCAAGTGTGATCATTACCCATGCCAGCAAAAGAGCGGAGTGAACAGCTTTTTTCATAAATAACATTCCAAGTGCAGCAATCACTGCGACAGGTGCTAATACCCAGAACTGAACCGCTTCTGGTGTTGCTGTCTGTCCAAATGCAAGTGATTGATGGAGCATTATTTATCAGCCTCTTGTGAAGGATGCGATCCAGTGATCTGACCTTTGTAGTAATCAATATGAGTTGTCCCTGGATACATAGGGTGCGGTGCCTCGATCATTCCTTGGCGAAGCGGAGCCAAAAGGTCTTCCTTTTCAAAAATTAACTTTTCGCGTGAATCATCGGCTAACTCATACTCATTTGTCATTGTAAGAGCGCGAGTAGGACAAGCTTCGATACATAGACCGCAGAAAATACAACGCAAGTAATTAATCTGATACACCTGGCTATAACGCTCACCCGGTGAGAAGCGTTCCTCCTCAGTGTTATCAGCACCTTCAACATAAATTGCATCTGCTGGGCATGCCCATGCGCAAAGCTCACACCCAATACATTTTTCTAAACCATCTTCATAACGATTGAGTTGATGGCGACCATGAAAACGCTCTGCTGTTGGCTCTTTCACATCTGGATATTGAACTGTGTTGACCTTCTTGAACATGTTTGCAAAAGTCACCCAGAAACCGAGTAATTGTTTAGCGAAGCTACTTGGACGCTCAGTCATTAATCTCACTCCTCTGCACAAAAGTAATCTGTGATTGACCAGGAATTGCTGGAACTGGGAATGATGGAGCAGGAAGATCTGGCAAGACATCATTTTCTTCAAGTTTGATCTTTGCGCGATCAAAGAGAGTGAGAACAAGGAAGATCACAATAATCACGCCAACTGTAAAGGTAGCAATAACCATACGCGGGAAATTATGAGCTGACATCAGACGAAGTGTTGCAAGGATCATAATCCATGCCAAACTCGAAGGAATTAATACCTTCCAACCAAACTTCATAAATTGGTCATAACGAAGTCTTGGAAGGGTTCCGCGGAGCCACACAAAGACAAAGAAGAATGAAACCACTTTGGCAAAGAACCAGAAGAGTGTGAACCAACCACCGAGCCAGCTCTCTGTGAAGCCAAGTCCAGGTAGCGCATGGTAGCCACCAAGGAACAATGTTGTGGCAAGGGCTGAAACAGCAACGATGTTGACGTATTCAGCTAAAAAAAACAACGCAAATTTAAGTGAGGAATACTCCGTATGAAATCCTCCAACAAGTTCACCTTCTGCTTCAGCAAGATCAAATGGGGCGCGGTTAGTCTCCCCCACCATAGAAATTGAATAAATAACGAATGAAGGAAAAAGGACGATGGCAAACCAATAGTGATGCTGAGCAGCAACAATTTCACTTGTGGACATTGATCCTGAATAAATAAAGACTGCAACAAGTGAAAGCCCCATGGCAACTTCATATGAGATGACTTGGGCACTTGAGCGAAGTCCACCAAGGAGTGGGTATGTAGAGCCAGATGACCAGCCAGCCAGAACTATTCCATAAACTCCAACAGAGGCAATTGCCAAGATATACAGCACGCCGACTGGAAGATCAGTCAACTGCATAATTGTTTGGTGACCAAAGAAACTTACTTTGCCTGTCAAAGGAATAACTGCAAAGGACATAAAGCACGCTGTTGCAGAGATAATCGGCGCAATAACAAAGACAAGCTTGTCAGCAGCTGCAGGAATCAAATCTTCCTTCAAAGCTAACTTAATTCCGTCTGCCAAAGCCTGCAGCAAACCAAACTTCCCAACGCGGTTAGGTCCAAGGCGCTGCTGCATGCGAGCAACAATCCTTCGCTCACCCCATACAGACATAAGGGTAAGAACAACACAAACAACGAAAACAAGAAGGGCCTTAACCAGAATAACCCAGCCTGGGTCTGCTCCTAATATCGCTGCGTTATTCATACTTTTGCCACCGTAACAGAACCAGATGTAAATCCAAGATTTGCCATGACTTGTGAGCCTTCAGAATTACGTGGAACCCACACAAGATTGTCTGCAATCTGATCAATAACGACAGGCAAGTTGAGTGATCCTAAATCACTTGAAATGTTTACGGAATCTCCATCGCTCACACCAATCTTTGATGCATGTGCTCCTGAGATATGCGCAGCTGCTTTATGTGCGGTACCTGCAAGATTTGTTTCACCACTTTGTAGTGTTCCCAGATCTAATAGCAATCTCCAAGAAACGAGCGTCACATCAGTCGGCGCTGGCTTTGCGGCGACTTGTGTAAAGGTTGCATCAGCGCCATCCCACTTACCAAGAGATGTGATCTCACGCGCCGTGGCCGCAACTGAATCAAGGCCAATAGGTGTCCCTAGCTCATCTGCAAGCATAGAAAGAATACGAAGATCGCTACGTGATTGAGCATCTTCTACTGCCTTATCAAATGTGCGAACCTTTCCACTCCAGTCAAGGAATGAGCCGGCTTTTTCAACTACTGCAGCAACAGGAAGTACAACATCTGCAATTGCAGTAACCGCGCTATGAGAAATCTCTAATGAAACAACAAATGAATGGAGCATCTGCGAAAGTGCCACGGATGAAATATCTAATGGATCAACCCCGCCAAGAAGAACGGCGTCTAGCGTGCGATTGCTCAACCCGGTAAGAATCTCTGAAGTTGAGCGGCCTTTGTTGGAGGGAAGAGTGCCAACTCCCCACGCGGTTGCAACATCTACGCGAGCAGATGAATCAGCGGCAGGACGTCCTCCTGGAAGAAGAGTCCCTAGTGCACCAGCTTGAATTGCTCCAGGTTCACCTGCGCGGCGTGGAATCCATGCAAGTTTTGCGCCAGATGACTTTGAAAGTGCGACAGCTTGGCTTAATAGCCCTGCAGTTTCAGCTGCGCGCTCACCAACAATTATGACGCTCTTA
>CAIUHY010000064.1 GCA_903899145.1 uncultured Actinomycetes bacterium | reverse complement strand
TAGATTTTGATACAAACTTAAATCCTTCAGAAAGTGATTTACCGATGTTCTCACTCTTTGTACTTAAGGCTGCAGGACCTTTTGGAATAGAGTGAAGTCTGAAAACCACCCAAGCTGTGTATAAGAATGAAAGCGCATCAATATATAGGGCAAGATCTGCGGTGCTTGCAAAGCGTTTAGATGCAAATGATGAGACGGCAACTGCTACTCCTGCAAGAACCGAGAATATAAGCGCTGCAAGGGGAGCTGTTCCATAGCTTGCAAGGAGCGTCACCTGGTTTGCATTTTCTAACTTATCTTTAGGAACAAGGTTGGGAACTGAAGCTTCTTTAGCTGGAGACCAGAAAAGTGTAATTGCCTCAACAATCACAGTTGCCGTGTAAAGCCAGATGTAGTTATGAACGAGTGGAATAGAGAGATAAAAACCAAAACGAAGAATGTCGCAGACAATCATCAATCTGCGTCGATCAAAGCGGTCTGCTATGACACCGGCAATTGGTCCCAGCAATACTGCAGGAAGTAAGCGAACAATAAAGACACCTGCGATAGCAAAGTTAGCTTTTTGATAGTTTCCTCCGGCAAGTTCTTGAGCAAGTGCAGTAGTTGCAAGAAGTCCTAGCCAATCACCAAATGATGAGAAGGCCATGGAATTCCATAACTTACGAAACTCTGGAATTGCTAAAACACTGCGGGACTCAGACTGCGCGGGGGCAGCGGGATATGGCAGCGATTGGGACATATGCCGAGTCTAGAGGGTGGCCGTTTCGGCCACTTTTCCTTTGCCTGAAGCAGCTTTTTTCTTTGCCTTTGGCGCTCCTGTTGCCTTTACTGTCTTTGATGTCAGAGTGGGCGCACTCTTCTTTGAACGAGCACTCTTCTTTTTAGGTCGCGATGCTCCACCATTTTCTGCTTCCCATGCACGGCGCCCAGCAAGTAATTCCATCCCACGTTCTAGTGTTAAAAATTCAACTGTGTCACCGCGACGAAGAGTTGCATTTGTTTCGCCATCCGTGACATATAAACCAAATCGGCCATCTTTAACAAGAACAGGCTTCTGAGATGTGGGATCAACACCAAGATCTTTAAGTGGAGGCTTTGCAACACCGCGGCGCCTTACCTTTGGCTGCTTATAAATTTCAACGGCTTCATCTAAAGTAATAGTAAAAAGTTGATCTTCACTTGTCAGCGTTCGTGAATCAGCACCCTTTGTGAGGTAAGGACCGTAACGACCATTTTGGACAGTAATAACTTCAGATTCATATTCACCTAACGCGCGGGGAAGTGACATGAGTTTGAGTGCATCATCTAAAGTAATCGTGTCTAGCGACATTGTGCTGAGTAGTGATGCAGTCTTAGGTTTAGGAGCATCTTTCTTTTTACGTGGTTTCTTTAGTTCACCAGTCTTCTTATCAATAACCATTTCTGGATCAGGAAAAATCTGTGTGACATAAGGACCAAAACGTCCAGACTTTGCCATGAGGGGATAACCAGTATCTGGTTCAACGCCAAGCTCACGTTCTCCTGATGGTTTAGCAAGTAATTCAATTGCAATAGCGAGTGTGAGTTCATCTGGTGCCATATTTTCAGGGATGTTTGCATACTTACGTGCGTCACCTTCACCTTGCTGGATATACGCGCCATAGCGACCAACACGTATTTCAATATCTTGCCCCATTTTCATGGTATTAATTTGTTGGGCATCAATTGCACCAAGATCCTGAGCCATAAATTCAAGCCCGGGTTGATCATCATGACCATAAAAGAAACGAGTGAGCCACTCGACTCGATCCGCCTCTCCATTAGCAATCTTGTCGAGATCTTCTTCCATTGAGGCAGTAAATTCATAATCAACAAGCTTCGAAAAGTGTTGTTCAAGAAGCCCGGTTACAGAGAATGCAAGGAATGTCGGTACCAATGCGCGGCCTCGTTTTGCAACATAACCGCGGTCTTGAATTGTTGAAATGATTGATGCAAATGTTGATGGGCGCCCGATACCAAGTTCTTCAAGTTTTTTAACAAGTGTTGGCTCTGTATAGCGGGCAGGAGGTTTTGTGTCGTGTCCTTCGCATGAGTAGTTAGAAACAGCAATTGTGTCGCCTTGCTTCATGGGTGGAAGCTTCTTTGAATCATCTTCCACATCTACTGCGTTTTCATCAGCAACATCTTCATACGCTGCTAGAAATCCAGGGAAGGTAATAACAGAGCCGTTAGCACGAAATACCGCATCTGCACCGTTTTTTGTCTTCACATCAAAATCAACACGCATCTGCATTTTTTTAGCATCAGACATTTGCGATGCAACAGTCCGCTTCCAAATCAGATCATAAAGTGCAAATTCATCACGGCTGAGCTCGGGAGCCAGTTCTCCTGGAGTCTTAAAAACATCACCAGCAGGGCGAATTGCTTCGTGTGCTTCTTGCGCATTCTTTGTCTTACCTTCATATACACGTGGTGTTGCAGGAATATATTCCTTGCCATACAAACTTGATGCTTGTGCGCGAGCCGATCCAATTGCTGCCTGACTTAAAGTAACTGAGTCAGTACGCATATAAGTGATGTAACCATTTTCATATAAACGCTGTGCAACGCGCATTGTTAGTTGTGCCCCCCAACCAAGTCTGCTACCTGCATCTTGTTGCATAGTTGATGTCGTAAAAGGTGCCTTAGGGCGCTCAGTGCGCGGTGACTCCTCTGTGCTCTTTACAAGAAGTGATTTTCCTTGAAGATTTTGTGTCAGCTCGTTTGCTGATGCTTCATCTAAAAGAAGAATATTTCCAGCTGACTTTTCTTTAAGCCCACCATTTTCATCAAAATCATTTGTCGCAGCGACTCTCTTGCCATCTAAGCTCAGTAAGCGCGCCGTGAAATTCTGTGTTGTTTCAGCTTTGAGATCCCACCATGATGATGAAATAAAAGCCATACGCTCGCGTTCTCGTTCAACAATTAGCCGTGTTGCAACAGATTGCACACGCCCTGCTGAGATACGAGGCATAACTTTCTTCCAAAGTACTGGCGATAAGCGATACCCATAGAGTCGATCTAAAACGCGTCGTGTTTCTTGTGCATCTACAAGGCGATAATCAAGATCACGTGTGTTATTTGCCGCTTCTTGAATTGCTTCTTTTGTAATTTCATGGAAAACCATTCGCTTAATTGGAATCTTTGGACGAAGGACTTCAATCAAATGCCAAGCGATCGCTTCACCTTCACGGTCCTCATCGGTTGCCAGAATCAACTCATCGGCATCTTTCATGAGCGCTTTAAGTTCGTTTACTTTCGCTCTCTTATCTGGATTAATCACATAAAGAGGAGCAAAATCTTCTTCAATATTTACGCCCTCTTTTGCCCAGGGGATTTTCTTATATTCCGCTGGAATATCAGCAGCGCGTTGGGGTAGATCTCGAATATGACCGACTGAGGCCTCAACAACGTAGTCCTCTCCTAAGAAGGCGCCAATCTTGCGCGCCTTCGCAGGAGATTCCACGATTACTAGTTTGGTGCCCAAATCATTTACTCATTTCTTACTCGGGGAAGTTAGAACGCGTTCTTAAGCGATAGCGGTTGACCCGCGTCTGCTGCGGACTAATGCATACACGATAACCGCAAGTGCAAGTAGCGCGATGATCAGTGAGATCGACTTGTGGCCACCCAGAGCGAAGGAAACGACTGCAGGGGTAATGAGTAGTGCAACTAAGTTCATTACCTTAATCAATGGGTTGATAGCAGGACCTGCGGTGTCCTTAAATGGATCTCCAACTGTGTCACCAACAATGGTTGCCTTGTGAGCT
>CAIUHY010000063.1 GCA_903899145.1 uncultured Actinomycetes bacterium | reverse complement strand
GGAGCCGGAGCAACTACGGGAGCAGGAGCAACTACGGGAGCAGGAGCAACTACGGGAGCAGGAGCAACTACGGGAGCAGGAGCAACTACGGGAGCCGGTGGCAGTTGTTCTGCAGGAGCTGGTGGATATTGTGCAGCGTTAGATATGGGGACACACAATTGCAAAAGGGAATATGCCAGTGAGGCAATGAAAAGTTTCCTTAACATGCGGTTTTCATGGCATTTCATAATGTTCACATTCTACAGTGATCAGAAATTGAAAGAGCTGTGGGGATCACCAATGGTTGATCGTGAAAGGTAATCCGGCCTGAGCCACCTTCAAAAGCCGCAATCACTGCCTCACTTTCACCTGGGTTTAGATCGATATCAGTCACTAACAGTGGTCTGTTTCGCTCTGCTGTGACCCCCCCTGCTGATCCAACAGTGGCTGAATTGGATGCACTGATCAAACTGCTGTTTGTTGGCCCATAAATAAACAATTTAAAATGGTGGGCTCCTGTAACGGCATTTTTTGGCTTATTTTTGTCTGCTCGGGTTAACACGTATGCTGGTAAGTCTTGTGGATTTGTCACAGTGTTTGAAAGAACTACAGTAATTTTACTCTGCCTCTTAAGACCACATGTCAGGGATCTGATTGTGACAGTACGAGCTAAATAGTAATCAAGTTTGCTTGCATCAATATTCTCAACAACCGCTCTGTATTCATTATTAGGAGTTGTTTGCATGACCCCACTTAGGCGCGTCTCTGCAATAGCATTCTCCGCTCTTGAGTCATTAGAGAAAATCAAAAGCCTATTTTCCCAAATTGCACGCTCCAGACCTTGAAGAAGCGTTATTTTTTGATAGTTCCCTGTCTTAATTTTTGCAAGCCCAGCATTAAGTATGTCGACTAAATACTGCTTTCTTGCATCGTTGTTGGACGCGTATTTTTTATAAGCCTCAGAAAGAACTTTATAGACAACGTTCTGGGCAGTGATTTGCTCACCGCTGCTGAGTGTAATTGGCTGAGTTGCATTCAATATATAACTCAAGAAAATTGGGTCGACAACTATTACACCGTCAAGATGCTGGTTGTACTGCTTCTCCCAGAGCGCCATCCAAATTTTTGCCCCATAAGGAAGGTGTGGTGACAGATTTGAATTTTGCCAAATAGCTGGATCAGTCCCGTAAAGTTTTTGGTACTCAGCTGGCATTTTGATGGGAATCTGTTGTAAAGATTGCAGGGCAGCATTCGAGCCTGTCCGCAAGACACTTATCTGCCCATGGCTTACCTGGATGATTGCATAAGCTCCTAAAATTCCTCCAGTCCCTCTTGCCTCAGCTGGGTTTTGAAAAGCAATTAAATAAGTCTGTGGCTTCTGGCCACCTAGCAAAAATGGAGCTGCATTGATTGCCCCGTGCAATTCGGGCTCAATCTGTGAAAAATTTAAGCCATCTGCTGTTATTAACTGCTTAATAATGGGCAAGTTTGTGATGGCAAAAAAGCGCGAGAGGGCAGTGTCGGTTTCAGCAGCATCCTTTCGAGCTTTAGCTGATGGCGCCTCAGATTTGATGTCATGGATTAAGGAGCGTGCATTTAAGGCGATTGGAATAACAAGCGCAGCTGCAGTAACGAAGAATAAAACTAGAGCGACAGCAGTTGCAATGGCTACTCGCTGCCACACTTTTTTGCCGCCGTTCACTTACAAAGCGCTTTCTAAGATAACAAGAGAGACTTCAGGCGGCGAGGCAATACGTATTCGTGCAAAGGGACTTGTTCCCATCCCTGCCGAAACATTGAGCCATGGTTCTCCTTGAACCCTACTGACACCGCGCGCTCTCCAATTTGGTAAGTCGCAATTAGTTGTGAGCGCTTTTGATCCACCAAACCACGGAAACCTCACTTGGCCCCCATGAGTATGTCCAGCAAAGATCAGATCTAGATCATCTTGCGCCATTGCATCTAATACACGTTGATATGGAGCGTGAGTTACTCCGATTGCCAGATCAGACTGAACTGGTTTGCCACCTACCAATGAATAGTTATCCAGCTCCAAGTGAGCATCATCTGTGCCGCGCACTTCAATCACCGTATTTTTAATTGTTGCAATCCCTTTCTTGTGGTTGAGATCAAACCACCCACGACTTACTAAACCTTCACGAAGTTCTTCTGTTGGAAGATCTGGGCCAAGTACTCGCTTTCCATGATCTTTCTTTAGATAAGAGAAAGGATTTTTAAATTTAGGTGCGTAGTAGTCGTTAGAACCAAAGACGAATAACCCAGGAAGATCAAGCAATGGATCAAGTGCATCTAAAACAAAGGGAACCGCATCTGGGTGGGCGAGAAAATCACCAGTGCTAATGACTAGATCTGGGGAGAGTTGGGCAAAAGACTTGATATCTGCGATCTCTTTTTTGCAAGAGGGAGTCAGGTGAAGATCTGAAAAGTGCAGCACGCGTATTGCCCGGTGCCCTTGGGGCAATACGGGGATAGTTTCTTGGCGTAGTCGGTATCCCATAGACATGAGAAGATACCCCTATGGGACTTAAAGAAACACTCCAAAGCAACCTCACTGAAGCGATTCGTTCGCGTGATGAGATTAAATCCGGCACGATCCGCATGGTTCTCACCGCAATTACTAATGAAGAGGTTTCTGGAAAAGAAGCCCGCGTACTTTCAGACGCCGAGATCATCACCGTTCTTTCTCGTGAAGCTAAAAAGCGCCGCGAAGCTGCTGAAGCATTTGCAGATGCTGGCCGAGCTGATCGCGCCGAGCAAGAGAAAAAAGAAGGCGAAATAATCGCGACCTATCTTCCAGCACAACTCAGTGATGATGAAGTGAAAAAGATAATTGCTGATGCAATTGCGCAAACTGGCGCATCAGGACCACAAGGCATGGGTCAAGTCATGAAGCT
>CAIUHY010000062.1 GCA_903899145.1 uncultured Actinomycetes bacterium | reverse complement strand
GCACACTCAACCGTATGCACGAGTTCATCCCAGGTGCTGCGATGGCCGGTGAGGTACTTCTTGATGGAAAAGATATTTATGCCCCAGGGACAGATGTCACAAAGATTCGTCTGAAGGTTGGAATGGTTTTCCAGAAGCCAAATCCGTTCCCATCTATGACCATTGCCGAGAACGTGTTAGCAGGCCTTAAGCTCGCACAACTTAAAGTGGAGAACAAAGATGATGTACTCCAGGAGTGCTTAGAACGCGCCGGACTCTGGTCAGAAGTAAAAGACCGCCTGAATACTCACGGAGGGTCTCTCTCTGGCGGTCAACAGCAGCGGTTGTGTATCGCTCGTGCGCTCGCTGTTCGTCCAGAAGTTCTTCTCATGGATGAGCCTTGCTCCGCTCTTGATCCAGGATCCACTCTAAAGGTTGAAGAGACGATCTCTCACCTTTCTTCATCCATGACGATCATTATTGTTACCCATAACATGCAACAGGCAGCGCGCGTATCTGACTACACAGCCTTCTTCTTATCTGACGGCGGCCCAGGAGAGATGGTTGAGCTTGGACCAACAAGTGAAATCTTCTCCCGTCCAAAAGATACCCGTACAGAAAACTACGTGACAGGGCGTTTTGGTTAACCTTCTGTTCACCAATTGTTGGGGACTTGTCTAGATTCAGTCCATTAGTAGTTTCTTGGTCTTCATAGGCTTGCGATACAAATCCACATCTATGGATCTATCGGAAGGTATTACATGAAGCTATCTCGTTCAGTTAAAATTGCAGCAGCAGTTTCTGCTGTTGCTCTATTTGGTGCACAACCAGCTTTCGCTGATGTAAGTGGCCAAACAATCACAGGTGCTGGATCATCATTTGCAGCTCCACTTCTTGCAGCATGTTCTCCTGCTTGGCAGACGGCAACAAATAACACCGTTAACTACGGTTCAGGTGGTTCAGGAACCGGTCGCAGCAATGCTGACAAGGGAATTGGTGACTTTAACTTTTCAGACGCTAGCTATACACCAGCTAAGTCAACAATTATTCACGCCCCAATTATCGCTGCACCTGTAGCGATTGCTTATAATCTCAATGGAGCATCAGGTCAGCTTTATCTTTCACAACAAACACTGTCAGATATTTTCGCTGGCAAAGTAACAAAGTGGAACGATGCGGAGATCAAGGCCGATAATGCTGGAACAAAACCAACTATCACTTACAAAAAAGATGCAAAGGGACGCCTACTTAAGGTCAAAGGAAAGCCTGTTGTACTTGCAAAAACACTAGGAGTTCCAGGAATCGCACTTCCTTCTCAAGATATTCGCGTGATCTACCGCGCTGACTCTTCTGGAACAACCCAGAATCTTGTGAACTTGTTTATCGCTCAGTTCCCATCAGTGTGGACAAAGGCATCAGCAGGTTCATTCGCTTCAGTATTCCCCGGCTCTTCAATCCCACTGAGCTACTCAAGCGCGTCAGGTTCAGCAGGAGTTTCAGCACTTGCAAAGAGCACCCCTTACTCAATTACCTATGTTGAAGCTTCATATGCAACTTCTAGTGCCCTTGCTAAGGCTGCGATCAAGAATGCATCTGGAAACTTCCAGCTTCCAACAGCAGGTGGAACTGCAGCGTTCTTAAACTCTGCGACTGCTTCAGCTGATGGAAAGCTCACATTCAACTACAACACAACAGATGCAGGCGCTTACGTGCTTGGAATTGTTTCTTACGCACTAGTTGATACTTGGTCAAGCACGGACAAGGCAAAAGCAACAACATCATTCTTGAAGTATGTTTTGAGCGATGCCTGTGTAAATACAAATCCAGCACTGGAGTACTCAACAATTACAGGAAGTCTCCTGTCTGTTGATACAGCTTTGCTAGCAAAGATGCCTAATTAGAGCAAAATAATTAAAACCCCGGCCACAGAATCTGTGGCCGGGGTTTTTTATGCTCTAATTTTTATTTAACGTTCTTAAAGTAATCTGCCTG
>CAIUHY010000061.1 GCA_903899145.1 uncultured Actinomycetes bacterium | reverse complement strand
GGTTCACGCTGGTCCGCTTTTTCATTGGTCAAAGATAATTATTAGAATGTCACACGCAGCAAAGAGGCAATAGCTCAGTTGGTTAGAGCCCCGAACTCATAATTCGGTCGTCGTAGGTTCGAGTCCTACTTGCCTCACTCACGCTTACTAAAGTCACATTGGTGAAATTCCTGACAAACTCTCAGCTCTTTATGCCAAAAGAGGCATACACTGAAAAGAGCAAGTCTTCATGGGGTGTCAATCAAGGAGAGCAAATGATCGATCATCTGAGAAAAATGAGTAGAGAGTTAACGCCGACTGAGCACTTAATTTTACAATGTGTCTGTACCGGTAACTCAAATGCATCAATTTCTGAGAAAACTCATTTCACATTAAAAACTGTCGAAAATGTAATCAGTCGATCAGCTCGGGTCTTTGGAATATACCCGGATGTGAATATTAACTTGAGGCTGCTTCTGGCACTTGCCTACCGAGCAAACTTTCAAAATGTTGAATTTAATTCGACTGAACTGGCACTCAAGCATCTTAAAACTCTCTAATTACTCTTTTATAATTCGGTTGTCGTAGGTTTAAGTTTTGCTTGCCTTATTTGCCTGCGGTGCAAAATATAATAAATGCAGACCCCAGCGGCAATGCCCCAGATCAATCCGATTAAAACAACTAATAGAGCTGTAGCAAGCAATGTAATTGCACTTGCCTTTGTGGTGCGCAAGAGTTCTCTCAAGTTTCCTGGGCTTGCTATCCGGTAACTCGTCCCGATGAGTACAGCCCCTAGCGCGCTCATTGGAATTTTAGAAATAATAGGACTCAGTAGCAGCACAACAATCAAGAGAAATATTGCGTGAAAGATCGCAGATAAACGGCTCTTGCCGCCGGCGCGAATATTTACACCAGTGCGCGCAATGGCGCCCGTTGCTGGCATTCCCCCAACCATGGAGGCAAGTATTGTTCCTAAGCCCTGGCCAACTAATTCACGATTAGGTTTATATGCGTGGGCCACATCATGAATATGTGACATCTGATCGGCAACCCTGGCTGAAAGTAGTGATTCAATAGAAGCAAGCAGGGCGATTTCTATTGCCCCTATTGCAAGGTTTGTTATGCCTATATGTGATTCACCCAAAGAATGATGAATATAAAGAGTACGAGGCAATTTTCCGATAGAAGGAACTTGCAGGTGGAAGATTTCCACAACGAGTGTGCTGAGCAATATCGCAACAAAGCTTGCAGGAATGTGCACTTTAAAATGCATGCGCTTTGCCAGGTGGGAATAGCCAAATTTAATGACGAGCGTGAAAGCCACGATGAATAGCGCCATCCAATGTGTTCCAAGCTGGACCGCACTCTTAAGTGTTTGCCATGCTGTCTCGATGGTGTTGCTACCTGGAATATTGCGGGCGGCAAACGCCGATGGGATTTGCTGCAGTGCGATGACAATCGCTATTCCTAAGGTAAAGCCCTCCATGACCGGCCATGGAACTTTGTTGATGAGCGCCCCACAATGAGTAAGACCCATGATGATGACAAGTGCTCCGGCAACTAATCCCAGCGGCATGAGAGAAGCAATACCAAAGTGAGAAACTATGGGAACAAGAACAACTGTCATTGCGCCAGTTGGGCCACTTACTTGAAAATTTGAACCACCAAATATTGCAGCAATAAACCCGGCGTAAATCGCAGTAATTAAACCCGCCTGTGCCCCTGCTCCAGTTGTGATTCCAAATGCCAGTGCAAGTGGAAGGGCAACTATTCCTACTGTTACACCAGAGAGAAGATCATGTCGCCAGCCATTTTTAAGCGTCGCATAATCTGAACGTGATGGGAGTAGTTCTCCAAAATATGACATGCTCCTTTCACTGTACTCCTTTTGTGAGAGGCAAATGACCTCAATTACGCCACAGACTCTAAAAAGGTATTCATGAGTAGCAAGATGCGCTTAAAAACTACTTACGTGATATCCAATGAACTGCGTTATTCCAGGCGGTTGATGTCCAATGAGCTACGTTGTGCCAGCCAACAACTGTCCAGTGGCTCAGATTCTTCCAACCCGCTTGAACATGTGGCCACCATTTATAGGTTAATGAATGCCAAGTATCTGTTGGATGTTGCCATGCATGGTGAAACTCTGTGAGCGGATTAAATCCAAGTATTTGCAGAATGAGAAGAACCAAAATGATTATTCCTAGAAAGCGATATGCGTATCTGAACTTGGGGTGACGAATATTGATTATGGATTCCCCAGCGAAAGCACCCACGATTGACTAAGTAAAGGAAGGAATGGGAAGAATTACAAAGGAGATTAAGACGCTCTCTTTTGCACCAAGGTGGTGAT
>CAIUHY010000060.1 GCA_903899145.1 uncultured Actinomycetes bacterium | reverse complement strand
TCCTGGAGCAGATTTATCTGGCGAAGAACTAACAGTTCGCGTTGTTCCAAAGCAGACCGATGAATTTACTTGTTCTAAATGTTTCCTTGTTCACCACTCATCACAGCTAGCACGTGGTGAAGGAGCTAAGGCAGTATGCACCGATTGCAATTAATTTAAAGATTATTTTTTGAGCGCACCGGCAAGCTGGTGCGCTTTTTTACTGCTCACCAGCCAGTAGGGCGTTGGATCTTGGGGATCGCTGATAGTGATCTTCAGCCCTGTTGAGATCCAGAATCTAATCTGCATATAGGCAGCAGTATTAATTTTTGGGCCTCGCAATATGCGCATCTCTTCATTAGATAGTGAAGTAACCCCTGATATATATTTTCTTTCGATGCGAGCAGGCCCTACCCTCAATGAATCTGCCGTAACTTCTATCTCAAGTGGCGTACTCTGCCATAGAAAAATCAATCCAAGTGCTTGTGCGAGAAAAGAAACTTCAGCCCATGTATTTCCCAGGGCAGCCCAAATGGCAACGCTGAGCGATCCGCTTAAGAAGAGTAAGAATGCCCAGAGCCAGATAGGCCAACCGACCCGTTCTTTGAAAACCACAGGACTGTTGCGGGCGGAGGTGCTCATGGGTGAACGCTACCGTTAGGCTTACCCCATGAGTTTGCACAACCACGTAGAAGTTCTGGTTCAGCGTTTATCTGATGATGTCCCACTTCCAAAATATGGCAAACCAGGCGATGCCGGTGCTGACATCACCACTCGCGTAGATGTCACGTTAGAGCCAGGTGAGCGCGCGCTTGTTCCTACCGGTTTATCGATTGCTCTTCCTTTTGGATATGCCGCATTTGTTCATCCACGTTCTGGTTTAGCAATCAAGCATGGAGTTTCACTAGTAAATACCCCAGGAACGATTGATGCTGGATATCGTGGCGAGATACAAGTCATCATGATTAACCATGACCCTAAAGAGGCGATCTCATTTAAAAAAGGCGACCGCATTGCGCAATTAGTGATTCAGAAAGTTGAAGCCGCAGAATTCATTGAAGTAGATCATTTACCTGGTAGCGACCGGGGTGAAGGTGGCTTTGGTTCCACAGGTGTTAAAGGATGAGTTATGAAGGCCACGGCGAAGATAAAGCAAAGATAATTTCATCCCTGGGCGGCACCCGAGGAATGATTGATTCAGGCGTTCCTTCTGTTGCTTTTCTTATCTATTACGACATCACAAAGCATGTTACCCAAGCGGCGATTGTCGCTATTGCTCTCTCGCTAGTCTTGACTGTTATTCGCCTTATTCGCAGGGAAACTCTTCAGCACGCGCTCTCTGGAGTCTTTATTGTTCTTGTCTGCGCCTTTATCTCTCACCGTACAGGCAAAGCGAAAGATTTCTATCTTCCAGGGCTGATTATTAACACTGCCTATGCATGTGCATATGCGATAACAAATATTGCTGGATGGCCAATTTTGGGAGTATTACTAGGTCCGATTCTTGGAGAGAACTTGGCATGGCGCAAAGTGCCTGCCCGCAAAGCTGCTTATATAAGAGCAGGTTGGCTCTGGGTAGCTTTATTTATCTCGCGTTTAGTTATTCAATATCCGCTTTACCGAGCAAATCAACTCAATCTACTTGGCACAGCGCTGGTCGTAATGGGATACCCACTTTTCTTCCTTACAGCGTGGGGGACATGGCGAATATTGGCAAAAGTCCCATCAGTAAAACTAGATGAGACAGAGATAGATGAGATCGAGAAAGATTAAGGATTAATTACCTAGAAGAACGCTTTTAAGTTTCTCTTCTGCTGCGCTTGTCGCAACAAAAAGTAATTCATCTCCGCCCATAAGCAGTTCTTGGGGGCTCGGTGAAATCACATGACCATCACGCACTATTGATGCAAAAGAAGTATCTTCGGGGAAAGTAAGTTCACTCACTGTTTTGCCACATGCAAGCGCATTTTCTGGCAAAGTAATTTCAATGAGGTTAGCTCCGCCGCGCTTAAGCGAGAAGAGGCGAACGACATCACCCACTGTCACTGCTTCTTCAACGAGTGCTGAGATGATACGAGGGGTTGATACACCAACATCCACGCCCCATGAAGAGTCAAAGAGCCATTCATTCTTAGGGTGATTAATAAGGGCAACAACGCGGGGAACGCCATATTCAGTCTTTGCAAGAAGTGATGTCACAAGGTTGACCTTGTCATCTCCTGTTGCAGCGATGAGCACCTGACACGATGCAAGCTTTGCACTATCTAGAGAAGCTATCTCACATGAGTCAGCTAGGAGCCACTCTGCTTGAGGGACGCTATCCATTTTCAGTGCCTTGGGATCGCGGTCAATGAGCAGGACGTGGTGTCCATTTTCCAAAAGTTCACGAGCAATAGCACGGCCAACGTTACCGGCTCCTGTAATGGCGATTCTCATTTAGTCCACTTCCGGTGTGCGAGACAAGATGGCATCTACATTTGTGCGCTCTGATTCCAAAATTGTCATGTGAACAAGATCGCCCTCCTGAAGCACTGTGTGTTCAGTAGGAAGCAGGCCTTCACCCAGACGGGTAATAAATGCAACGCGTGCATTTGTTGCTTTCTCAATTAAAACAACTGGCTCTCCATACCAATCTTTATGCAGACTCACTTCGCATAATGCAATTGTTCCGCTGGCGTCGCGCCACTCTGATTGGGATCCTTCAGGAGCGAGCCTTCTCATCATTTGATCAGTGGTCCATAGAACTGTTGCAACCGTTGGGATTCCAAGGCGTTGATAAATTTCAGCGCGCTCTGG
>CAIUHY010000059.1 GCA_903899145.1 uncultured Actinomycetes bacterium | reverse complement strand
TGATTTGGTCAGTGATTTGATCTGCTTAATATTGTGATCAATCGCTTTGAGGTTTACTTCAACAACGGCGCGCACAATTAGATCCTCTCAATAATGACCATGGCTGATGCAATGCCTGCGTCATGGGAAAGTGTGAGGTGAGCAGTTGCGCCATCAATTCTCTCGGCAATAGCTCCTGTAAAGATAAAAGCAGGTTTGCCGCTCTCTTCATTAATAACTTCAACATCGTGCCAGGTAAAAATATCTTTTGCGTTCAGTGCTTTAGCGAGTGCTTCCTTTGCAGCAAATCTTGCAGCAAGAGATGAGATCTTTAGCTGTGCTTCTCTACTGGTAAAAATTCTCTCTTTAAGTGCGGGAGTGCGCACTAATGATTCTTCAAAGCGCGCAATATCTACTACATCAATGCCGATACCATCAATCATGCTGGTTGCCTCTCAGATACCCACCCGCGGTCTAGTGCCACAAGAAAGACAAGAATTGCGCCGCCTAAAAAGACTCCGCCTAAAAGATCTGAAAACCAATGGGTATCTCGAATTAAAGAGACGATGCAGACAATTGTCGTAACGAGTGCAATGCCCGCATAAAGTAGATGCCTGAACTTCTTGCCGGTGATTGTGTAACGATAAATTAAATAAGCCAGCATTCCCCAGGTAAGTAGCGCATTAGCTGCATGCCCGCTGGGATATGAAAGACCGCCCTCGTGAAGTAAATCCATCTGTAGGCGTGGCTTAGTACGCCCAAATATTAGTTTGGATAAACCTACAACGCCATTGAGAAGAAGTAATGAGAGCAGCGCAAGATTTACCGGTCTCCATGATTTAAAGCGATATCCGATAAGTACTGCGGTAATCAGTAAACAGGTAGCCGTAAAACTACGCAGACCTAAATCATCGAGGGCGAGCAAAATATGGCTGGGTAAACCTTTAAATGTGTGGTGCTTAATAGCTTTGATCTTGTGGTCGGCTGTATACAAGAAACCTTTTGTTAGTACTTGTTCTGTTGTAATCAGAAAAGCAAGAAAAAGACTAAAAGCAATTTTTATTGCTTTATCGCGTTCTTGCTTTCTATGAATAGCAAGTGATGCCCACATCATTCAACAGTCACCGACTTGGCAAGGTTACGAGGTTGATCGACATCATTGCCCCTTGCAACCGCCATCTCATAAGCAATAACTTGAAGAGGAACAACCGCCAACACCGGCTGTAAAAAGTCATGTGAAGAAGGAATACGGATGTTGTGTGCAGCGCTCTCTAGATCAACATCTCCAATAGCAATAACAACTGCTCCACGTGCTTTCACTTCCTGAACGTTGCTTGCCATCTTCTCATAGAGCGGTGAAGTAGAAGTTGGCATGACAGCAATTACTGCAGTTCCCTGATCAATCAGAGCGATTGGACCATGCTTAAGTTCTCCACCAGCAAATCCTTCAGCATGCATATAGGCAAGCTCTTTAAGCTTGAGAGCGCCTTCTAGAGCTGTTGGGTATCCAACATTTCTGCCAAGAAAAAGCATCGATCCTGAATCTTTAAATTTACGGGTGAGTTCGCGAAGAGGTTCAACTGTTTCAAGTATTTGCTCAACTTTTGCTGGCAACTGAGCAAGCTCAATGCCTATTTCGCTAACAAACTTCTTATCAATGACTCCACGGACGCTGCCAAGATGCAGAGCGATAAGGTACATCGCGATGAGCTGGGCGGTAAATGCTTTTGTTGAAGCAACAGCAATTTCTGGGCCGGCATGGGTATAAAGCACTGCATCTGACTCACGAGGAATAGTTGATCCATTTGTATTGCAGACTGCAAATACCCTGGCGCCGTGTGTTCGTGCATAACGCATTGCCATCAAGGTATCCATAGTTTCACCAGATTGTGAAATTGGAATAACAAGAGTGCTTTTATCTACAGATGGTTCGCGGTAGCGATATTCAGATGCCAATTCAACATCTACTGGAACACTTGCCCACTTCTCAATTGCATACTTACCAACTAATCCTGCGTGATAGGCAGTACCGCAAGCAATAATGACAACTTTTGAAATACCTTCAAGATTAATTCCTGCAGTGATTTCAGTATCTAACCCTGCTGTGCGACCAATTAAAGTATCTGCAATTGACTTTGGTTGCTCGTAGATTTCCTTGAGCATAAAGTGGGGGAAGCCTCCGCGCTCAGCTGCTGAAGCATCCCATGAAATTTCATACTCACGGGGCTTAAGGACTTTGCCAGATAAATCAGTAACCGTAATTTTTGAATCTGTAATATCAACCACTTCATCTTGGCCTAGCTCAAGTGCGTGCTTCGTATGTGAAATAAACGCCGAAACATCAGAGGCAAGGAAATTCTCTCCATCGCCTACGCCAACAACTAGTGGTGAATTTCTTCGTGCGCCAACAATTCTTCCTGGCTCATCTGAGTGAATGGCAAGCAAAGTAAATGAGCCACGAAGCTGCCCGCATACATCACGCATCGCTGCTGCTAAGTCACCTTTGTGCTCTTTGCGAGCATCACTGAGCAAATGCACGACAGATTCAGTATCAGTCTCAGACTTAAATACGTGCCCACGCTTTTCAAGAATCGCACGAAGCTCCACATAGTTCTCAATAATTCCATTATGTATCAGCGCAAGCTTTCCTTCATTATCTAGATGAGGATGCGCATTTGTATCTGTTGGGCCTCCATGTGTTGCCCAACGTGTATGGCCAATTCCGCTATGTGCATCTGGATGTGTATCAGCTAATGAATCTTCAAGATTAGAAAGTTTGCCTGCACGCTTTTCGATCCAAAGTGGTTCGCCCTTTTTAACTACGAGGGCAATTCCAGCGGAGTCATATCCGCGGTATTCCAAACGACGAAGGCCTTCAAGTACAGGGCTTAGTGCCAGGGCCTTACCGGTGTATCCGACAATGCCGCACATGCGTCAGGCTCCTTTTAACTTATTCGCTTAAGACAGTTCAGATCTTACTAGTGCTGCTATTTCCTCGGCTAATTTTTGAGCAACCTCTGTGCTTTGGGCTTCAACCATCACGCGGACTAATGCTTCTGTGCCTGAAGGACGAACCAAAATGCGACCAGAGCCACCAAGTTCACTTTCCTTGCGGGCAATATGGTCTGTAATCTTTGTTGAACTATTCAAATTCTCTTTTTTCACATCTTTCACATTAATCAACACTTGTGGGAAACGTTTCATAACATTGGACAGTTCTTTTAATGATTTACCACTTGATTTTACTGTTTGCATAAGGTGCAGCGCAGTTAAAATTCCATCTCCTGTATTTGCATAATGCCGCATGATGATATGGCCTGACTGTTCACCGCCAAGTGAATGATCATTGGCAAGCATCTTCTCTAATACATAACGATCGCCCACTGCTGTAGTTTCAACATTAATACTGAGCTCATCCATGGCCTTCATAAAACCAAGGTTGCTCATAACAGTTCCAACAACAGTTTCATTTTTCAGCAGTCCTCGTGACTGCCAATCGGTAGCAAGGATTGCAATGATGAAATCTCCATCAATCTCATTGCCCTCACTATCAACTGCTAAACACCGATCGGCGTCGCCATCATGGGCAATACCAAGATCGGCCTGGACTTCCTTCACCTTTGCCTTGAGATTTTCTAAATGGGTAGATCCGCAGTTCTCATTAATATTCCAGCCGTTGGGCTCATGAGAAATTGCGATTACTTCGGCGCCTGCGCGTGTGTAGGCCTTTGGAGCTACACGGGAAGAAGCACCATTAGCACAATCCACAACAATTTTTAGACCAGATAAATTAATACTTAAGGTGTTGAGAAGGTGAAACAAATAACGCTCAGCAGCAGAATCATCGCTAATCACTCGGCCGACATCTTTACCTGTTGGGCGCTGCCACATCTCCCCCATGCGCTTTTCAATCGCTGCTTCTAACGCGTCATCGAGTTTGCCTCCGCCTTTAGCGAAGAACTTAATTCCGTTATCTGGCATTGGGTTATGTGAAGCGCTAATCATGACGCCAAGATCTGCGCCCATATCAGCGGTGAGATATGCGATTGCTGGCGTTGGTAAAACTCCCACGCGATACACATCAACTCCGGCGCTTGCTAAACCTGCAACAACTGCTGCTTCTAAAAACTCACCAGATGCACGTGAATCTTGACCAACAATTGCTTTTGGTCTGTGACCTTTAAACGC
>CAIUHY010000058.1 GCA_903899145.1 uncultured Actinomycetes bacterium | reverse complement strand
CATGCTGCATTGCACTCAATGCGCTCCAGAGATACTTTTCCATCTGGTGTTGTTTCATGATTACTAATACCAAGACGATCACATGCTGTTTTATAAAGCTCATCCCCACCCATAACAGCGCAGAGTGTGTTCACGCATACTCCAACGTGATACTCACCAACTGGCTCGCTTTTGTATTGGGTATAAAAAGATGAAACAGCAGTAACTTCAGCCGTTGAAAGATCCAGCTTCTGGGCAATCGTTTCAATTCCACGATCTGTCACATAACCATCGAGTGATTGAACAAAATGAAGCAAAGGCATAATCGCAGAACGAGATTTTGGATAGCGCGCAATAATCTGATCCATAGTTGCTAGCTCTTCATTGGCAAACATCAGCGGTCCACACCACCCATCACAGGATCAATGGAGGCAACCGCTGCAACTACATCTGCAATCATGCTGCCTTCACACATAGCAGAAAGTGATTGCAAGTTATTAAAGGATGGCTCACGAAAGTGCACACGATATGGCCGTGTTCCGCCATCTGAAACTAAGTGCACGCCGGTTTCACCACGAGGGGATTCAACAGTTGTATAAACCTGACCTGCTGGCACTCTAAAACCTTCTGTAACAATCTTGAAGTGGTGAATCAAAGATTCCATAGATTCACCCATGATCTTTGCAATATGTTCTTTTGAATTACCAAGTCCATCTTGATCAATGTTGAGGTCTGCTGGCCAGCCAATCTTTGCATCATCAATCATGACTGGTGCGCCTTTTAGTTTTTCAAGCTTGTCACAGCACTGTTCAACAATGCGTAGTGACTGCTCGAGCTCGCCCATGCGAATTAGAAATCGCCCATAAACATCACAGGTATCAGTCGTGATGACATCGAAGTCATAATTCTCATACCCACAATATGGCTCGTTCTTGCGCAAATCCCACGGCATTCCAGTTGAGCGAAGAACAGGGCCGGTAATACCAAGAGTGATGCAACCGGCTAGATCTAAATAGCCAACGCCTTGCGTGCGCTTCATCCAGATGGAATTACCAATAAGCAGCTTCTCGTTATCTTTAAAGTTATGGCGAAGTTCTTTGATTGTCTGGCGAATCTTTTCAAGGCCACCTTCTGGCAGATCTTGAGCAACTCCTCCTGGCCGCACATAGGCCATATTCATTCGCAGACCTGAAATCATTTCAAAGATATCGAGAACCTTTTCGCGCTCACGGAATGCAAAGATCATCGGTGAAAGTGCGCCGAGTTCTAGTGCTCCTGTGCCGAGGGCAACCATGTGAGATGAGATGCGATTGAACTCCATCATCATTACGCGGATAACAGTTGCTCGCTCTGGCATCACATCTGTAATACCAAGAAGCTTTTCAACGCCTAAGCAATAAGCAGTTTCATTGAAGATTGGCGCTAAATAATCCATGCGAGTAACAAAAGTGACCCCTTGTGTCCATGAACGATATTCAGTGTTCTTTTCAATTCCTGTATGAAGGTAACCAATTCCACAACGCGCCTCTGTAATTGTTTCGCCTTCTAATTCAAGAACTAAGCGAAGCACACCATGTGTTGATGGGTGCTGAGGCCCCATATTAACGACAACGCGTTCTTCTTTCGTGGAACCAATTTCAGCGACAAGAGAATCCCAATCATTTCCAGTAACAGAATAAATACGACCTTCAGTTGTATCAGCAAAGGATGCGTATGGATCGTGTGTTGTACTCATCGATACGACCTGCGCTCTGATGGTGGTGGAACAGTTGCACCTTTATATTCAACTGGAATTCCACCAAGTGGGTAATCCTTACGTTGCGGATGTCCATCCCAATCATCTGGCATCAAAATTCTTGTAAGACCAGGGTGCCCATCAAAGACAATTCCAAACATGTCAAAAGTTTCACGCTCATGCCAATTATTTCCAGCCCATAGCTCAACAAGTGAAGGTAGATGCGGATTGGAATCAGGGATACTTACTTCGATTCGAAT
>CAIUHY010000057.1 GCA_903899145.1 uncultured Actinomycetes bacterium | reverse complement strand
TGCCCGATCTAATTCACCTATGCGGTAATCACCAAGAGTGTTATCGGCAGAAGAAGCCAAATGGGCAAGCTCTGGAACTAGGACTTCTCCCTCTTCCCCGCGCGTGCAAGTAACAAGAGTGACTGATACCCCTTGGGCCACATATGCAGCCATGGTTGCGCCATTATTGATCGTCTCATCATCAGGATGAGCATGAACGAGCAACAAACTAAGTGACATTACTTTCCGCCTGCTTTATACCAAGCCAAAATTCCGCCAGTTAGGTTTGATGTATTAGAAAAACCAGCGGACCGAGCAATGTCCATACAGTCACTCGAGCGAACTCCTGAACGACATTGAAAAATAATTGGTTTGTCTTTAGCTAATTCACTAAATGCGCTGCCAGAGACAAACTTATTCATCACAATCCAAGTGGCACCTTCAATATGGCCTTCTTGCCATTCATGGTCTTCTCGGACATCGACTAACTGGAAATCGGCCCCGCTAGCAAAAAGATCTAAAAGCTCGGTGGCTGAAACCTCATCTGGAAGTTGCCTGGTGTTAGTCATGGGCTGATTATCTCTGATTGGGATACGATCTCGCTAATGAGCACCGACAATTTCAATAGCCCAGTGCCCCCTCATGCCAAATTACGGTTGCCACGTGATGAAAGGCGAGCGACATTGCTTACAGCTGCTCTGGAAGTCTTTACTGCTGCTGGCTACCACGCTGCTGCCATGGATGAGATAGCAGATAGAGCGAATGTAAGTAAGCCAGTTCTCTACCAGCATTTCCCTTCGAAGTTAGATCTTTATTTGGCAGTACTAGATATCCACTGTGAATCTCTTGTTGCTGAAATTCAAACTGCAGTCAGTTCTACTAAAGAAAACGCTGGCCGCGTATTGGCTACGGTGAATGCTTATTTTGATTTTATTAACGATGAGGGTGAAGCATTTCGTCTACTTTTTGAAAGTGATATGAGTGTTGAGCCTCAAGTTCATGAGAGACTGAACAAAATGTCTTACGACTGTGCACTGGCATTTAGTGAAGCAATTCGAGCAGATACGGCAATGCCTCAGGAATCAGCGATGCTGCTAGCCGTTGGACTGATTGGCACGGCTCAGACAACTGCTCGTCATTGGCTCTCTCGGGATGGCAAAATTGATCGAGATACAGCCGTGAGGCTCGTCGCAAGTTTGCAGTGGCGAGGAATTTCAGGTTTCCCTCGTTCAAGTTCATGACTAAACTAAATCCATGGCTACTAAAAAATCATCTGAGCAATCAATACAGGTAAGAATCGGCATTAGCGATTCCAACCATGAATTAGTTTTTGAAACAGAATCTGCCCCAGAGAAAGTCTTATCCCTTGCAAATGAAGCAATTGAGAAAAAGACTTCATTAGAACTTACAGATACAAGGAATCGCATTGTGCTTGTTCCTGCTGGAAAGATTGCTTTTATCGAAATCGGTGATGCGTCAGAACGTAAGGTTGGCTTTACAACCTTATAACTCGACGGGCATTGGCCTTGGATTCAAGCTTAAAAAATTCCTCAGGGCTTGTGGTTGATTCGCCAAGTTGATTGAGTTTTCCATTGCCATGGTAATCACTAGACCCTGTAACAACAAGATTCAACTCATTAGCAATATTTATCAAAAGCTCTCGATTTTCTGTGCTTTGGTCGCGATGAAACACTTCTATTCCATCTAAGCCTGCAGAGACATAATCTTTAAACGTCTCTGTTGAAATAACTCTGCCTCGAAGTGACGCCATCGGATGGGCAATAACTGCGACTCCCCCAGCCGCTTTGATCAAGGCGATCGCTACCTCAGGAGTTGGTGAGTAATGAGCAACATAGTGAGGTGAATTATTATGGAGAAGTTCGGCAAAAACTTCCTCGCGCGATTTTAAATATCCTTTTGCAACCAGAGCATCTGCAAGGTGAGGTCTGCCAAGTGTTGCGCCATCTGAAAGTTGTTCTTGAACATCATTCATTGTGATTTCATACCCGGCACCATTAAGGCGAGCAATTATCTTGTTCATCCGACCAATTCGGTTTTCGCGAGTTTGCTCTAATACGTCAGCAAGTTCTTTATTTTCTGGGTCAAATAGCAATCCGAGCATGTGCACACTGATTCCATCTTCAGTTTGGCAAGAAATTTCAGCACCTGGAACAAGTGCGATACCTGGGCGAAGATGAGTGATCGCCTCGTCCCAACCTGCGACTGTGTCATGGTCAGTTAACCCAATAGTTGAAATCCCACTTGCAAGTGCTTTATTGATGAGCTCTGTTGGTGAATCTGTTCCATCACTAAAGCTAGTGTGTGTATGTAGATCAATCAAGAGGGACCTCATTTGGCTTATTTCTTAGGACAAATATCGCACACCCGATGAGCAGGCCAATAATTCCTGGAATAGTTCCGGGTTCTGGTTTTTGATGAAGCCATATCAAGGCAATAATCGCTGCAACTGGCACCTCAAAAAAAACAATAAGTGAAACAACAACTGGTGATACTCGCTTAAGGGTAAGGTTAAACAAACTATGACCAAGCAATTGCGCGCCAATGATTAATGAAAGCATCAAGAGCCATTGGTTGAGTTGGAAATGAAGGATCTGTGATCTTGTTGCAAGAGCAGTTACCAGAGTAACTAGCGCACATGTTCCATAGCATATGGTCGTATAAGTAGATGTTGATAATGTTTTCTGGACACCAGAACCAAGCAAAACATAACCAGCAGCAAGAGCGCCTGCCAAAATGCCAAGTAGATCTCCAGTAAACGCTCGTGTAGAGAGAGTGAAATCAATGCCAGTAATAAGCATTACTGATGCAAACGCTATGAAAAGGCCAACTAATGACTGCCCTGAAATTCTTGCACCCTTAAACTTTAAGTAAATAGCAGCAAATATTGGCTGCAGGGCCGCAAGGGCTGTTCCTGCTGCAACTGTTGTAAAACGCATTGCAGCAAAAAAAGCGAGAAAGTGGAATCCAAGGAGTACCCCTGAAAGAGCGGATAATTTGATTGCAGGATGATTACTCTCCTCCCTCCAC
Source organism: uncultured Actinomycetes bacterium (assembly GCA_903899145.1). Lineage (GTDB taxonomy): Bacteria > Actinomycetota > Actinomycetes > Nanopelagicales > Nanopelagicaceae > PALSA-747. Next base: position 13,006 of record CAIUHY010000057.1, on the reverse strand, counting down.
TCTTTTTTCCTATAAGCAAAGGGTGCGATTATTAAAGCGCCACCAAGGTTGCGCCAGAAAACAAGTGTTGAAATCGGCATCACACTCTTTGCGATAATAGGGCCTGAAGAGCCAATGCCAAGAATTCCTAACAATAAGAAGGGGATGTCTCTGCCATCAGGCAGAGCGGTGTGCTCTTGGGTTTTCATCGCTTTATTTGCGGAACAAGAACCAGAATTGAGCAATCACGCAGATGGCAACAAGTGCAATAACTGAGCCATAGACCGTCAGCGATGGTCTTTTAGAAACGAATTCACCCATGAGTTTCTTATCTTTCGCAATTCCATACATATAGCTAAGAAGAGGTAAAAGGAGAATTGCATTAAGGATCTGTGAGGAAATTAAAATCCAAATTAGTGATACACCAGGGATCATGATTAATCCCCCACCGATGATTGTGATTGCAGCAAATGTTGAGTAAAAAAGAGGAGCTTCTTGGAAATTATCGTCTAGCGCCGCAGGTGAGCCAGTTAGATCACTCACTGAATAAGCAGTCGAAAGAGGCAAGATTGACGCAGCAAGTAATGCTGCTCCTATGATTCCAATTGCAAAGATATCTTTGGCAAGCGTTCCCGCTAATGGCTTAAGCGCAACGGCTGCTTGCGATGCATCAGTAATGCTAAAGATATGCTCTTTATTTAAAGTAGCTGCGCAGGTGATGACTACGAAGAATCCGATCACACCAGTCAGTAGTGAACCCACCCAAACATCTGCTCGAAGCAATTTCAAATCTTCTCGCGTTAGTCGCTTATCAACAGCATATGACTGAATAAATGCTAAACCCCAAGGTGCAAGTGTCGTTCCAAGGGTTGCGGTCGCAATATTAATCGCTTGGTGATTAAGCGGCATAGAAGGCGTAACCATTCCTTTAAGTGCGCTACCCCAGTTTGGGTGCGCCATAAAACCTGCAATTATGTAAGCCAAGAAAACGGCAGAGAGGACAAAAAAGACTCGCTCGGCTTTCTTAAATGTTCCCCGTAATACTAAATAGGAAATGACTAATCCGGTAATAGGAACTGTTATGTAACGTGAGATACCAAATAATTGTCCTGCAGCTGCAACACCTGCAAATTCTGCTGTCATTGTTCCTAGATTTGCCAAAATCAATGAGATGGCGCTAAATGAACCTGCGCGAGCTCCATATTTTTGCCGAACTAAACCGATTAAACCTTGACGAGTAACAACCCCGATACGCGAACCGAGATCTTGAAAAATAATAAGTGCAGCTGTTGCAATTACGAGTGTCCAGAGCATGCGATAGCCAAATTGAGTTCCCAATTGAGAATAGGTAGTAATACCTGCAGGATCATCATCTGCAAGACCTGCGATCACACCCGGTCCCATAACCGCAAGGAAAGCAGCAAGACGAATCTTGCGCGTGGTCACCATCTTATTAATACTCAAGAAAGAACCCCGCTGCCTTTAGAAAATCCACGCGAACTGCTGCGTGATAAGGCATCTACAAGGTCATCCGAGAGAATTCGACCAATTGGCTTGTTTTTTTCATCAACAACGATAATTGAGGAACCACGGTTATTGGAAAATTCTTCAACTACTTCTGCAATCGGAGTATCAATCTGAACAGAAGTTGGAAACGGCTTAGCAACTAGATCTAAAACAATTGAAGTCGACTTAGCGGCAATAAGTTCAACGGTCTGAATGTGATCAATAAGTTGGCCCTTAGCATCCACTACAACTACACCATCAGAACTATCGCGCTCCTTATTCTCTACTAATAATTTAAGCGCTGATGCCACCGTGTCGGTCTCTTTTACAATCAATAAGTGAGTAGTCATTATTCCACCAGCCAAATCTTCATCAAATGAAACAAGCACGCGAAGTTGCTTTGCAATACCCTTTTCCATCGCACTCAATATACTTTCGCGGTGTTCTTCGTCTAAGTCACGCAATACTTCCGCAGATTCATCGGGCTCCATGCGAGCAAGTAACTGTGCTGAACGCTCTGCTGGCAAACCACGGAGCAAACTCTCGAGCTCATCATCTTCCATCTCCTCTAACGCATCAGCGGCAAGATCAGGATCAAGCATTTCAATCAAAGCTCCTTGTTCGCGGCCCGCAAGGTCTTCAATTAAGTCGGCGATATCTGCAGGACGTAATTGGCTTAGCGCTGACTTAGAACTAGATGTGCGAACAACTCCGGTTGAATCAGTCAATGATGCCACCATTGCCCAGTCAAGTACATGTTCAGGAGTTGGCCTGCGAGCAATAGAACCTGGGAATAGGCGGCGCAAAAATGATACGAATGAAATATCAACGCCTACCACGCGAATTTCCTTATCAAGTGGGGCCAAATAAAGATCAGATGACCGAACCACTTGAAGGCCATCGACATCAACAATCTGGTGATCTAAAACGTCTGCATCTAGGAGTGACTCCCCAGGTCTGCGCTGGTAATTCTCTAAATTAATTCTTGTTGACGAAAGCGTGATCTCTTTTTGCGTCAACTTTGAAATGCGCGCGCCATTAATAAAAGATTTACGGTTAGCAACTTTAACAATAAGTCCAGAAACTGGTGGATAAGTCTCTTCGCCATGCCTTACAACGATATCTACAAGCTTTCCAATTGATTTCCCATTTGGATCCTGAACCTGACAGCCAATAAGAGCCGCAACTGAAACTAGGGAATCCCTAACACTTTTTCGTGTGATGACAAGATTGCCTCGTCCAACTAACCGCTTTGCAACGGTATTGATTGAAGATACTGGAGTCGGTTTCACCCCGTAAGTCTACGGGGCGCTATGAGTCTTATGTGTGCAGCGAGAGCGGAACACCCGCAAGTGAGCGAGGGCGGACTGAAATGTTTTCTAGTAATTCACCTATCGCTTTAGTAGTTGGTGTGGAATCTTCCGAAAGAATGGCCGGGATTCCTTCATCCCCTCCATCTCGAAGCCGAATATCAAATGGGATTTTAGCAAGTAGCGGGACTTTTATGCCAACAAGTTCAGAAAGTCGGCGAGAAGTTTCCTCTCCGCCTCCAGCACCAAAGAGGGCAATCATTTCACCACAATGCGGACATGGGCTCTCAGACATATTTTCAACAACGCCAAGTACAAACTGCTTCATCTGGTGTGCAATTCTTCCAGCACGTTCGGCGACTTCTGCTGCGGCAATCTGCGGGGTAGTAACAACAATAATTTCTGATTGTGGCACTAGTTGTCCAAGAGAAATAGCAATATCACCTGTTCCTGGTGGCAGATCAAGTAACAATAAATCTAATGAACCCCAATGGGCATCCGTCATAAGTTGTTCTAAAACTTTATGAAGAAGAGGTCCCCTGTATGCAATTGGGTCTTCTCTGTTTGGTTTAAACATTTCCATTGAAACTATTTTCACGCCATATTTTTCAATAGGAATAAAAAATTGATCAATCGATGTTGGGCGCTGATCTAAAATCCCCATAAGTCTTGGGACTGAGTGCCCATATACATCGGCATCTAGTATTCCAACACTTAAACCTTTTGCTGCTGCAGCAACAGCAAGGTTGACGGTGAGTGAAGACTTTCCAACCCCACCTTTACCTGATGCGATCCCAATTACACGTGTTAATGAATTTGGCTCAGCAAAAGGATTAAATTTCTCTCTGCCACCCCTGAGCATCTTTTGCACGTTGTTGCGTTCATCCTCGGTCATGACTCCAAAAGTAAGAGCAAGGTCAGAGATATTGGCAACCGTTAATAGCTCGCGTTGAATATCAGCTTCTAGGCGATCCCTCATTGGGCAGCCCTCAATAGTTAACTTAATTTTGATATGGGCAGTACTTCCACTTACTTCTACAGATTCCACCATTCCTAAATCAGGAAGTGGGCGATGAAGTTCAGGATCATTTACCCGCGCAAGTGCCTCATAAATAAGATCCACTGTTCCCGTGCTCATTGTGTAAGCCTACTTGAGAAAAGGTTATTTAGTTAGTTGCTTTTGACGCGACTAGAGTGGCCTTCGCGGTCATAACACTCTTACCTCGCATGAATTTCAAAGTGATCGTATCTCCCACTTGATGGGAGCGAATCGTGACGACCATCTCATCAGCATTATTAATTGGCTTACCATCTACTTCAATAATAATGTCACCGCGTTTGATGCCAGCTTTCTCTGCTGGGCCTCCTGACAAAATTCCTGAAGAGGTATCGGTTACTCGAGCCCCATTTCCGTTATATTGACTGTCAAGTGACATACCAATTATTGGAAATGTTGAATGTCCTGTTTTGATTAATTGCTCAGAGGTGATGCGCGCTTGGTTAATCGGAATTGCAAAACCCAAACCTATAGAACCGGGTTGTGATCCACCAAATACATTCGAGCCGAGTGAAGCAATCGCAGAATTAACACCTATGACTGCACCGTTAATATCCACAAGAGGACCACCGGAGTTTCCTGGATTAATTGCTGCATCAGTTTGCAGAGCATTAATAAATGAATTCTCTCCAGCTTGATTATCTGAACGTGTTGTGACGGGTCTGTTCTTTGCTGAAATAATTCCTGAAGTGACTGTTCCAGCAAGACCAAGTGGAGAGCCGATTGCGATAACAGGATCTCCGACTTGGACGTTATCGCTATTTCCTAGTGTAAGAGCAGGTGCATCCGTTACCGGAATTTTAATAACTGCGAGATCATAAGAAGTATCGCGGCCTATAAGTGTTGCTGTGTAGGTTCGGTTGTTTGCTAGCTTCACCGTGATCTTGCCATTGCTTAATACTGCTGGTTCAACAACATGGTTATTGGTAAGAATGTATCCATTGCTTTGAATAAAAAAGCCCGTACCGGTGTCTTGCCCTTGACTTGAGTTTGAATCTACCTCAACTACAGATGGTGAAACGCGCGCTGCAATAGCTGCGACCGAATCCGGCGCGCGCTCAATATTTCGTGAGACTGAAACTAGCCCAGTATTTCCACCAAAGTGGTTACTCCCAATAAGAGCGCCAACAAATCCTGCAAGAAGCGCCATCGCCAAAGCTAGGTACCAACTAATGCCACTTCGCTGGCGATAGGTATATGAAGGCACGGAAATTGGTTGGCTGTCAGAGATCCACCATGGCGTTTGAGAAGATGGGGTTTGGGGTTGATCAGAACTCATGTTCACATTCTAAACAATACTTAAAGCTTTGTCGCCAAGAGGACGCCGCTGCCCACCGGTAAGAGGGATGAGGACCACCGTGAGTCTTCTTTTACGGCTTTGATGCCATCTCGACGTGAAATGCTTTCAAAATCACGTTGCGTAGGGTCGGCTACTTTCCCGCCACTGAGTGCATGATCAATGAAGAGAACTCCTCCCGTACGAAGCAAACGGTAACTCTCATGTATCAAGTCCATTAGATCTGCTGCTGGGCGAAGGACAATCAGATCATAATTATTATCTGCAAGTTTCCCTACAACTTCCAGAATAACTCCTGTGATTAATCTGAATCTCTGTGCGCTGATCTCTGCTTCTTCAAAAACAGTCCGGGCTGCCGCAGAATGCTCACGTTCTGTATCAATTGATGTAAGGACTGCATCTGAAGGCGCCCCATTAAATATCCATAACCCACTGAGTCCTGATCCTGTGCCAATCTCTGCAATCGACTTTGCGTTGAGGGTTTGAACTACATACTTAAGAAGTCCACCAACAGCAGGCGATGGATCAACCGTTCCTAATTCTTCGGCAGCGCTACGTGCTTGCTGCATAAAAACATCTTCACGAACATAGCTTTCAGAGAATGCTGACATATCGCCACGGTTGCCGATCATCACTTATTCCTCACACATCGCAAAGTACTCACTAGAAGGATGCTAGCCACTCGATGAGCAGTCTGGTACTAAAACCTGTCCCGCCTTTAATAAATTCTCCAGTATCAGACTCAGATCGGGCTGGACCTGCAATATCAAGATGAACCCAATTACGTTTACCAACGAACTTCTCGAGAAAAAGCGCGGCAGTAACTGAACCTGCGGAGAAGTTTCCTTTATCGGCAATATGGGTGAAATCAGCAATCTCACTTTCAAGTCCGCTTTGATAATCATCAATCAATGGCATTGGCCAAACGCGATCACCAATCTGTTCCCCAAGAGAGCTCAGTTTCTTTGCTAGCTTTTCATCTCTGGAATACATAGCCGCATACTGCTTACCAAGTCCGAGACTTGCAGCTCCCGTTAGGGTTGCCACATCAACAAGAAAATCAGGTTCTAGTTCAAGATCGGCATATGCAAGTCCATCTGCCAAAACAAGGCGGCCTTCTGCATCAGTATCTAAAACTTCAACTGTTGTTCCACCGTAGTGTGTAATGACATCTGAAGGACGCTGGGCAGTTCCTGAAACCATATTCTCCGCGCACATCAATAAAGCAGTAACTCGAACGTTAGGTTTAATCTCTGCAATTGCAACTGTTGCCGCCAAAATTGCAGCAGCTCCTGCCATATCACTCTTCATAGCAACCATTGTGTCGTATGGTCTTTTAAGTGAAATGCCACCAGTATCAAAAGTAATTCCTTTGCCAACGAGAACAACGTGAGGCCAATTCTTAGAACCAATTGGTGCATATCGAACTTCAATCATGCGCGGCCCTGGAGTTGGCGCAGAATTACCTACTGCAAGTAAGCCACCGAATTTTGATAAAGCTCGCCCACTTTTCACATTTACAGAGAGCGCGGAAGATTTTGCCTGGGCAACAAGCGACTTTGCCTGAGCAGCCATCCATGCTGGATCTTTAATATTTGAAGGTGTGTGAATAAGATCTCGCGCATTCCACACTGCATCGCTTATGACACGCGCTCTGTCAATATCTTTTTTATATTTTTGAGCAAATGAGATTGAGGGAGCAGACTTTTTTGCATCCTTTGTGGGTGTCTTTAAATTCCACCCATACTGGGCAAGTGAAATTGCAATGATATGAGGAAGCGCGCTTTCTTTATCCAGTGTCAGTGCATGTAGAAAAGTAAATCCTGTTCCTTTTATTTTGCGGCCAAGTGTTGCTCCTGCTTTACGTAAATCTTCTCGTGTGCCCGCTCCAACTCCAATGATGTAAACGCGACTTATTCCCCCAAAGCCAGTAACTGGAATTTCAATAAGCTCACCAGACTTGCCACTGAAATCTGGCCAGTTAGATTTTGTTATATCAAAGTCAATACCTAATTTTTCAATTATTTGCTCAGAGTATGAATTGAGATCCAGAAGCGCACCTTCATCTGTCGTGTGTGCAGCGAGCGCAATTGCGTCATAAGTATCTATGTCGAATTCTTTAATCGACCCAACAACGTGAAAGGTTGGCTGAATAAGCCTCATAAGGTGATCCTATTTTTTAACGAGTGAGACTGCTGCTTGAAGTGCGTTACCAAGATTTGTCGCTTCTTCAACATTGAGCTCAACTACAAGTCGGCCGCCACCCTCAAGAGGGATTCTCATCACAAAACTGCGAGCTTCCTTGGTGACTTCCATTGGACCATCACCTGTGCGGGGTTTCATAGCTGCCATAGGGAGAAGTATCTCGCATCAGTTGGTAAGTGGGAAATCGAGCGCAGCCAATAAGCGGCGCTTACCTCCTTCTACTACTGCTGCTACTGAGCGCGCAGGCACACCTAGGGTTTTGGCAATCTCTTCATTTGACAGACCTTTGAGATAGTGCAGGGTCAAAATGAATCGCTCTTCTTCTGGCAGGCTTGCGATCAACTCAGCGATAGTCGGTACCTGCTTCACATTACAAAGGTTACCTGCCTAATACTGACTTAGACATACAGCCACCCTTTGAAAAGGGTGCGAGCGATAGAAACCCCCTTTGATACCGTACTCACATGAGAAAAGCCTATGGGTCAGGTGTTGCAACAATTGCAAGCAATGGTGACCTGCTTGATTGTTGGTACCTGAATGTTGCACTTTCTCCGATCACAAAACAATCAGATCGAAGTGAAAATCTTAAGGCTGACCCAATCCGTGGTGTAACAAAGCGCGAAGTTGACCTTGAAATTGATATGGACAATGCCCCACAAGATGCAGCAGATGCTTACTTGCGCTTACATCTGCTTTCACATCGTTTAGTAAAGCCTCATGGTCTTAATCTTGATGGAGTATTTGGATTACTTACAAATGTTGTCTGGACATCAGCAGGACCTTGTTCACTGGTGGATTTTGAAAAGACTCGTTTAAAATTACATGCTGCCCACGGCCATATAACTGTGCTGAGTATTGATAAGTTTCCACGGATGGTTGACTATGTAATTCCAGAAGGCGTGCGAATCGCAGATGCTGATCGTGTAAGACTTGGTGCATATCTATCCCCTGGCACAACAATCATGCATGAAGGCTTCGTGAACTTCAATGCCGGAACATTAGGTAAATCAATGGTTGAGGGTCGCATTAGCGCAGGAGTTGTTGTTGGAGACGGCAGTGATGTCGGTGGTGGTGCATCGATTATGGGAACACTCAGTGGCGGTGGAAAAGAAGTTATTTCTATTGGTGAACGTTGTTTGCTCGGAGCAAACTCTGGTCTTGGAATATCACTTGGCAATGACAGCGTTATTGAATCAGGTGCTTACATCACTGCAGGATCAAAAATTACTCTACCTGATGGAAAGATAGTTAAAGCACGCGAACTTTCTGGTGCTAGTAATCTCATCTTTAGACGCAACTCTCAATCAGGAAACCTTGAAGTGGTACCAAAGGTTGGCGGCTGGGAAGGTTTAAATTCTGTCTTGCACGCTAATTAGAATTTAATATTTCAAACCAGGAAGATGGAATTTTAAGCTTTACTTTAAAATCTCCCACTGAAAGTTCTGAAGTTTTACCTGAACTTGATGTCGCATCAATTTTTAACGCGCTATTTGTTGCTGTACGCCCAACAATTTTAAGCGAAAGCACATCGGGTAACTTAAAAGTCGCGGCTACATCTTTCTGGATAAGCACTCTCTGCCAATGTGAGTAATACGGATTAAGAAAAATATCTAAACTCCAAGGATCTGGAACGCTGACTAAGTAAGGCTGACTGCTGCCCCACACATCTGAGCTTTTTTGGGTTGTACCCCCACTAGATGCGAAGAAATAAACGGAGATCGGCTTGCCCTGATAATAAATTGCTAATCCATTCCTGCTATCAGTACTCGTTGCATCCACTGCAGCTTTCCAATATGCGCCAACCGTCTTCTCTGACTCCTTTGCATACCCAATATAGTTTTGATCATAAATTCCATGATAGATATTGCAGTCACACTCTTTTTTTATAACTCCAACTTTGCTAAGCGCATATGTCCGTGATGCAATTACTTGTGCTTGTAGTGCTGCCTGAAGATATCGTGAAGGGATCTCACTTATTCCATATAAGTACTCGTTATGAAGATTCATGGTGTCGGTTACTTCAATCTTTGCTCCCACAAGTCTTAATTGGATACTTCCATATCTAAGGTTCATAATTCCCTGAGTGGTATTTATCGTGAGAACTCCACTAAAAGTTATCGTCCAGAGCGGACTAGCAGGAAGGTTCTGTATTGCTGCATTTGGAGCTGTTGTAGAAAGAGATATCCCCTTTGCGCTTGCTAAAAAACGCAGTGATGATGTCAAAGATACCGGTGCTGCTGCCATATCACCTGCGCTCACGCTTAATGCAGTAGTAGGAATTGATGCAGCTTTGCTTGCAACAAAGAGTGCAGAACTAACTTGGTGGGCAATATTTACACGAATATTTGTATTGTCAGCAACAGGAACTACTTGCGTGCCAGGGAAATAGTAATTAAGTATTTGTGTGGCGCTTTTGCCTTCCATTGCTTGTCCTTGTGCGCCAACCTGACTGAGTCCAACACCATGACCAAAACCTGATCCACTGAGAATAAAATGATCAGGGATCCCATCTGCGTGTGCTGTATTTGGAATTAAGATCAATATGAGCGCAAGAAAGACTCGCTTCACTGCTTTACCAAATTCTTAGGTGACGTAAGAAAGCCCGCTCCCCACGAGAAATGCATGGTTGCCAAGACTGCTGGCAAAATTAACTTTTCTATCAGTGACTTCCCAATAACAACTGCGCCTACAAGATTGCCAATCAAATACCCGGCGAGTGGCAAGAAATAAAGCGGCCCAAATAAGCTACCGGCAAATAAAGAAACCAGGCAGAGAGTTAAAGTTACAGGAGGGGCGAGATATCGAAAGTTGACAGTTCCTTTGTGGCTTCTTGTTACCGCCCTACGCCAACGTCCATATTCAAAATATTGCTTTGCAAGCGCTCGTAAGTTTGGTCTTGGTCTATATGTCACAACTAAATCTGGATCAAACCAAATAATTCCACCATCTTGCCGTAGTCGAAAATTTAATTCCCAATCTTGGGCTCGTGTAAATCTTTCGTCATAACCCCCAACTTTTTCAAGTTTTGACTTTTCAAATACACCTAAATAAACCGTATCGGCGGGGCCAGCTTTCCCACCTGTATGAAAGCGTGAAGCTCCAACACCAAGTGGGGAACGCATTGCGGTTGCAACTGCATTTTCAAATACGTTCTCCCCAACTGCCGCCATTACTCCCCCGACATTTACAGCATGCGTTTGATCCATAATGGCAACTGCGTGGGAAATGTATGTAGGGGAAATTTGCGCATGCCCATCAATTCTGCAAATGATTGAATACTTCGCGTGAGAAATTGCGAGGTTAAGGCCAGTCGCTGTTCTACTAGTTGGATTATCAACAAGAATAATCCGCGGATCTTTAGATGCCAGCCTTTGAGCAATCTTATTTGTCTTATCCGTCGATGGCCCCAAAGCTAAAATTACTTCCAGTGGTCCTAAGTACTTCTGAGCCAAGATCGCTTCTATGGAATCCTCAAGAAAGCGCTCTTCATTAAGGATTGGCAACACTACCGAGACGCCGGTAGTGGCTTCTGTGATGGGTTTACCAGAATTCATGCTCATACATTGCACACATTACTGTTTCCGCCGACTAGTATCGGGGCAATGGCACTAAAAATCTCTGTGATTGGCACCGGATACCTCGGTGCTACCCATGCTGCATGTATGTCTAGCCTCGGTTTTGAGGTTGTGGGCGTGGATGTCGATACCTCCAAAATCACATCCTTAAATGCTGGAAAGATCCCATTTTATGAACCAGGCTTAGAAGAACTTCTTGCGCAAGAAGTGCAAAGTGGTCGCCTAACATTCTCTTCAGATTTCAATGCCATCAAAGACTGTGATGTCCACTTTATCTGCGTAGGAACTCCTCAAGTAAAAGACGGACTTGCTGCAGATCTCACATATGTCAACGGAGCCCTTGATTCCATTGCAAAGATTATTAAGGATGGATCACTTGTTGTTGGCAAGTCGACTGTTCCAGTGGGTACTGCAGCGGCGCTTCGTGAGCGTCTTCTAAAAATAAATCCAAAGCTAGATTTAGCGTGGAATCCAGAGTTTCTGCGTGAAGGTTTTGCTGTAGAGGATACTCTTAAACCAAACCGGCTTGTTGTTGGAGTCGCAAATAGCAAAGCAGAGGAAACTTTAAAACAGGTATACGCAAAGAGCTTATCTGAGCAAACACCATGGGTAGTTGCTGATCTTCCTACTTCTGAACTTGTGAAAGTTGCTGCTAACTCCTTCTTGGCGACAAAAATCTCCTTTATTAACGCAATGGCTGAAATTTGCGAAGCTGCTGGTGGAGATGTCACTGTGCTAGCAAAGGCAATTGGATATGACCCCCGTATTGGAAATAAATTCCTTCAAGCAGGAATTGGATTTGGCGGAGGATGTCTACCAAAAGATATACGGGCATTTATGGCACGTGCTCAAGAACTTGGAGCAGAGCAAGCAGTTGAATTCCTGCGAGAGATTGACTCAATAAATATGCGTGCGCGGGCACGTGTTATTGAATTAGTTCGTAAAGACTTAAGCGATGACTTACGCGGCAAGAAGATTGCTGTTCTAGGCGCTGCATTTAAACCAGATAGTGATGATGTGCGCGACTCTCCAGCACTTGATATTGCGGTACAAATTCAAGCCGCAGGTGCCAATGTAATAGTTCATGACCCTAAAGCAATGCCAAATGCGCAGAAAAAGTTTCCTGTACTTAAATTTGCTGATTCCATTGAAAAATGTGTTGAAGGTGCGGAGTTAGTCTTGCATTTAACAGAGTGGAAGATCTATCGTGAGATTAATCCTGCAGCTCTCATAAAGTTAGTAAAAAATCCGATTCTTATTGATGGAAGAAATGCCCTGGATCGAAGTGAGTGGCAGAAAGCTGGTTGGCACGTTAGAGCGCTAGGTCGCTCAGATACCGCAATTTAAAAACCAGTTCGTGTATTTCGTTTTGCATTAAGTGTTTTGCCTTTTTCAAGGGAGCCTTTTCGGGCACTCTCCATTAATTCAGCTACCTTTGCAGAGACCTTAGAATCATTAATTCCTAAAATTCGAGCTGCAAGCAAGCCGGCATTTTTCGCATTTCCTACCCCAACCGTTGCGACAGGAATACCTGCGGGCATTTGGACTATTGAGAGCAGAGAATCCATACCATCTAATACTTTAAGTGGAACTGGAACTCCGATGACTGGAAGTGTTGTGGCTGCTGCAATCATTCCAGGCAAGTGAGCTGCTCCTCCTGCTCCAGCAATAATCACTTTATATCCTACCTTTGCTGCTCCATGAGCAAATTCCAACATTTCATCCGGAGTGCGGTGGGCGCTAATAACATCAACATTAAAACTGATGCCACATTCTTCAAGAACTGTTGCAGCCTCTTGCATAACTGGCCAATCAGAATCTGATCCCATAACAATTGCAACTTCTTGATTACTCATCGATCGCTCCTGTCATGTAGTCAACTGCGTGGGCAACTTCAGACCTTAATTGTACGAGATCATCACCGATCATAGTTACGTGAGCAACTTTGCGCCCCGGGCGCAATTCCTTCATGTATTGGTGGATTTTGAGTTTTGGGCTCCGTGCCATGAGGTGTAAATATGGCGGATACAAATCTTTACTCTTGTTTGTATCTATTCCAATGACATTGCCCATAACC